>NZ_BAAAYN010000001.1:0-202264 GCF_039536245.1 Cryptosporangium minutisporangium
TCCAGGCTCAGGGGTCAAGGCCCAGCAGCGCACGGAAGGCAAGTTTGTTCCGGGATACCGACTGGGCAAGTACCTGCGATTCCGCCGGTCGGCTGTTCTCCGGTGGCTCGAGGAGCACGCGGACGAAGTCTGACCGGCCCACGTAAGTCACCGTGGTGAGCCTCCGTTGCGTCTGCCGACTCTCTGCACATGCCGACGGGTCACACGGCGAGGTCTGCAGACGCGACGGTAGGCGTCTCCGCGATGTGGGCAGGCTGGCGTTCAGAACCCCCGCCTGAACGGCCGAGGGCCGCCGGCTCTTGGGTGTGCCAGTTCACCAGCGAGCCGTCGTGCCCGTGAGGTGCGGGTAGAGCCCATGGCCCTACCCGCGCTTCCGCGCGTCAGGGCCAGAGTTTTGTGGGACTTCTGTGGGACAGCGCTTCCGTCCCGTACACTGGCAGCACCACAATCTACGGCCTGACCTGCGCTTTTGGCTTGCGAAGCTCCCCCGACTGGACTCGAACCAGTAGCCCTTCGAATTTATGTCCGCGGTTCTCGCGCTCCGACTCGCTGCGCTGAGTTCAGCGACGCAGGTGCTTCCACCACGAATCGCGGCGCGCCTGGTCCGACGTTGTTCCCATGCAGTGCTTGCCCCGGTGGGGATTCGAACCCGCGCGCGGCACCGCCACCCGGCTCGCGTCCATCCCCAAAGTCGCCTACTGGCCTGTTCGCGCGAAGTCCCCGTCAGGCCAACACACTGGAGGTTTGACTCGAGTGCGTGGTCCTCGACGGACCGGCGGGCAAGGCACTCGCCCCACCGGCCGCTTAACGACCCAACGGATCGTCGGATCGTCGGCGCTGCGGCCAGCTCCATGCCGTTGTTGGGTTCACGTTGGGTGAATCGATCACCGCACCCGCAGCCTGTCGCCCGGTTGTTGGGCAGTGGGTAGATGCGAACACGACACTCGTGCGCGGGAGTCACCGCAGCCATGCCCACCGAAAACTATCGCGAGCCTGAACATCAGGATTGGACCGCTTTCGACGGAAAACTCGCGGCGCCCCGCGAGTACAGTGCTTCGCCTGTAATCGATAGCAACACAGCCCGTCCCGGTGACGACTCAGGCGGTGGTCTCCGCGACACACCGCGAGTCGGCGCCGCTCATCTGCCACACGGATTTCAGACGTCGAGCGAGCCAGACAACGCCGCCCCGGTCACCGCGTCGCACAGTGCTTCCGCCAGGTGGACGGAAGCGGGTACGGCGACAGACCCCCACGACACAAGCTCGACCAGCAACCGGTTCGAAACACTCCCAACGTCCGGCGAATGGACCCAAGGCAGCGCGCCTCAGCCCCTCGAGTCGGTGCCCTTCCACCGGGGGCGGCTCACGCTGCCCCTTCCACCACTCAACCCTGACGGGCATGCTTCGACGGCCCTACGCTGCGCCGTGTCCGCGATCGACGACAGTGGACGGATCGCCGACCGGTCGACGGTGCGCGCGCTGGGCTGGCTCCCCGGTACCGCCGTCGCGGTCAGCGCCGCTCCCCGCATCGTTGCCGTCATCGCGCGCGCCGATGCAGCCGAGTCGATCACTCAGCAGGGACGGCTGCGGCTGCACCACACCACCCGGGCGGTCGCCGGTATCCGGACCGGCGATCGGCTGCTGCTGGCTGCCTATCTGGACCGGCGCCTGCTGATCGTTTACACCATGCGGCTGCTGCATCAGCTGCTCGATGCCCATCACGCCCGGCCCGGAGCGGAGTTCCCGTCGTGAGCGGCGATGAGCCGACGGCGGCGTCCGATGCCGAACTGGCCGCCGCCAAGGTTCTCCTCGCGCGTCTGGGTGTCACCCCGGAACAGCTACTTGCCGGCAGCACCGTCCCGTCCGCAGCAGTGGTCGTCGCGCCGCCGATGCCGACCATCGGGGAGTACATCGACCGAGTCATCGGCGCCGTCACCCCTGGAACCCGTCGCCTGTATGAGACCTACTGGAACCGCGTGCGCGCGCACTGGGGCGACCGCCAGCTAGATGAACCGACCCCGTTGGAGATCACCCAGCTGGCGCAACGCGTCCGCGGCGAGGCGGCCGTGCGCCGCAACGCCCGCGGCGGACGATCCGCCGCCGAGCACCTGATCTCCGCGCTGCGCTGCCTCTACCGATACGCCGTCACCGACGGGCTCATCCCCGAGTACCGCAACCCCGCCATCCGGGTCCGCAAACCCCGCCGGCTGGCCAGTACCCGCCACGCCCTCACCGACGCCAGCCTCGCCGCGATCAACCAGGTCGCCACGACCACCGGCAACGATCCCCACCTCGACGCGCTCCTCATCCGCCTGCACAGCGAGACCGCGTGCCGCCGCGGTGGTGCCCTGGCGCTGCGACCCGCCGACCTCGACTCCCAGCAATGCCTGATCAGGCTCCGGGAGAAAGGCGAAACCGTCCGCTGGCAACCGGTCTCCCCCACCCTCATGGACCACCTCGAACACCACCGTGATGCCCGCGGCGAGGGCGATCCGGATGGGCCGCTGCTGCGCTATCGCAATCGGCGGCCCATCACTGCGCGCCGCTACGACCACCTCTGGACCCGCATCGGCAAGCACCTGCCCTGGGTGGCCACCCAGCAGATCAGCACCCACTGGCTGCGCCACACGACGCTGACCTGGGTCGAACGCCGCTTCGGTTACGCCGTTGCCCACGCCTACGCTGGACACCAGGGACGCAGCGACCCGTCGGCCACCGCCACCTACGTCCGGGCCAGCACGTACGAAGTCGCGAGCGCGCTCGCCGCGCTGGCCGGCGAACCGCATCCGCTGGCGATCGGCTCCGCCGAGACCCCGACGCCGGGCTGGCCCGGGTGACAGGTGACCAGCCCTCATCACCCGGCCCAGCCCTGCGGCCTTGCAGGGATCCGACCGGCGGCACTCGGCGGCTTTCGCTCTTCTAGACCGCCGCGGCCGGTGGCGAGGTTCTGCCCCCGGAACCCTCGCACTCCGGCCCCCGGCACCGGGTCCTGCCCGAGCGCAGTTCTCGCCGCTGGCACCGCCAAATGACTAGTCCGCCGCGCCCGCCCCCGCCGCTGAAGCCGGGAGCGGCGCGAGCGGGTGCGGCTCGCCGACCAGGCCGGTCAGCGCCGCCGCGATCTCCTCCTGGGAGGCGCGCACGTAGGTGATCGTCGTGCCCGCCTCTCCGCCGCTGCTCTGGTCGGTGTGGCCGGCGTAGGCGTGGGCGACGGCGTACCCGTAGGTGCGCTCGACCCACGTGAGCGTGGTGTGCCGTAGCCAATGGGTGCTGATGCCTTGCGCGGCGACCCACGGCAGGTGCTGCCCGATCCGCTTCCACAGATGGTCGTAGCGGCGTTTGGTGATCGGCTGCCCGGTGCGGTAGCGCAGCAGCGGGCCGGTCGGGGGCGCGCCGCGTTCGTCGGCGTGCCGCAGCAGGTGGCGCATCAGGGTGGGCGAGACGGGCTGCCAGCGGCTGGTCTCGCCTTTCTCCCGCAGAAGGATCAGGCACTGCGTCGCGTCCAGGTCACACGGGCGCAACCCGAGCGCTCCGCCGCGCCGGCACGCGGTCTCGGTGTGCAGGCGCAGCAGCAACGTATCCAGCGCGGGATCGTTGCCGGTGGTCGCGGCGACCTGATTGATCTCCGCCAGCCGCTCCGGGCCGACCGCGCGGCGGGTACTGGGCACCCGCCGCGGCTTGGGAACCTTCCGCGCCGGGTTGTCACCCTCACGGATCAGCCCGTCGGCGACCGCATGCCGGTACAGACAGCGCAGCGCCGCGATCAGATGCTCAGACGTGGACTGGCCACCGCGGGCGTTGCGACGCACCACCCGCCGCGCCCGCAGCGCCTCCGACAGCTGCGCGATCTCCGACGGGCTCGGCTCATCTAGCCGACGCTCACCCCACTGCTCGACGACCCGGTTCCAGTAGGAGCTGTACACCCGGCGGGTGCCCACCCCCACCGCGGCGGCCACCACCGGCACGTACTGCGCGAACGTCGGCACCGGCACCCGCTCGGCGCCGGCACCCACGAGGTCTTCCGGACGCACCCCTAGACGGGCCAGCAGCACCAGCGCCGCGTCCAGCTCTGCTCGGCCGGCCGCCGCGGGCGGCACCGACGACTCGGGCGGCACGGGCGTGGCGGCGCTCATCGCGGCTCACCGCCCCACACCGCCGTGTGCACCGCGGACACCATCGCCTCCAGCGCCGCCGGAGGATGCACCACCATCCACCCGGCGCCCGGATCGGCCACCACCAGCACCCGGTCGCCGGGGCGCAGCCCGCACCAGTGCCGAACCGCCGCAGGCAGCACCACGAATCCCTGCCCGGTCACCCGGAACACCCCGGCCGGACCCCTGGCCACGACGATCAGACCCTCGCGCTCACAGACCTCCACCGGGGTCCCAGGAGCCCAGCCCAGCGCGGCCAGCAGAGAACGATCGCGGATCCGCCCGCTGTCATCCAGCGCGGTCAGGCAGTACACCAGGGCCCCGGACCTACCCGCAGGCGCAAGCCGTGCCAGCGGCAGCGGCCACGTTGCCGGGCGGCCGGAACCCGGACCCCGGCTGGGACGGAACGTGCCGGAGAACGGAACCACGGAGGGAACCGGCGTAGTCACGAGACCCACCGCCGGACGCCCATCACGGCGTTGAAGAGCGGCAGATGTGCCGCGGAGGAGTGGTCAACGAGGCCTGACCACGAGACCATCAGGAACGGCATGTATGCCGTGCGCGTGTGTCCGAGGACCGAGCCGAACCATAAGCACACCGCCCCTAGTCCTAAGCGGTGAGTTCTGTCTAGGGGTGATCAACAGGCGCGACATGTAGCGATCGCCCATCGCCGTCAAACTAGGGCACGAATGTGTGCGGCTCATAACTGGGGGGCATGTCGTTAGCTACACAGATGTAGGCGACTAGCTCACGAACATTTTCGACGAGATCGAGACTGTCGATCTCCTGACCATCCCAGATTTCCACGACTCGTTCCGCAATCTTTGCCTTATTCGGGCTGGATACCGACAAGTGAGCGAATCGATCTGCAAACACGTCGTCTACAACGCGAGTCGACTTTACGGAAGGATGAACCTGCGTAAGTGCTCGAACGAAGTCTTTAGCTGGCACATAGTTTTCTATCTCGCGACCGTAAGTCACCCAGGCAGGACAGCCCTTATCTGCAAACTCTTGGCAAATCCGTTCCTTGGTGGCGTTCAGAGGACTATCAAGATTCGATTTATCCGAATCGATGACTATTGCCATACTCCGATTGATCCTCAAGAGAGAGATGAAATCCTCGACGTTTCCGTCCGGAGTATCCATCTCCTCGCCGGTCAAATGCGCCAAGAGTCGGCCGCCATAAAACATTATAGAATAGTGTATACCCTCGACCAATCGAGGCTCCGCCACCTCGATCCAGTATCTGAGATAGATTCGGTCCGAAGGACCCTCCACCCATATGATTGCATTCGATTGAATTAGGTCGGATGCGCGGTACCCTAGATGACGCGATACCTGGGCGCGGTCGGCATCGGATATTGCGGCAGAAAGGATAGTTCCCTGATCCGCGGAGTAGGAGACCCGCACAATGCCGATCTCCGGCGCGTCCAGCAGGTGCGCCGAGTGTGTAGTCAAAACAAACTTAGTTCCAGACCTGACCAGAAAGTTGACAAGCTTCCGAAGCATCAAAGGGTGCAGATTGAGTTCCGGCTCTTCGACACAAACCAGGTCGTCCTGATGCCACGTCGCGAAGACGGCAAGGAGAATTAACTGTGATATACCAGTTCCGAGGTTCTCCAGGGGAAGAACTCTGTCATTGATGATGACGTGAACAGTGCTCCGATTATACGGGATAGTAATTTCGACATCTTTATCTTCCAATACCGACTTCAGCAGCTGATTGATCCGACGGAACTTCTCGGAGTCTTCGCGATACCTCTCGGCTGCGGGAGCCTGCCATGCCTGAAGCATCCCGGGAACGCCCAGTCCCGTCGACTCCCTAAGCTCCGGAGACGGCTCACCTCCGTCGGCTCGGATTTGTCGCATCGTGGGAATTACCACCGCGTCCGGAATTTTTAAATTCGCGCGGGTTCGCTGCAATAGTTCTCCTATATTCGGCTCTAGTTCGCTGGTGTGGCCGAAAACCTGGAGCATAAAATCGCTGATATCACGTTGGACATGGCTAAGATGGGCTAGCGCCGCCGTCATCTGAGCTGGTGAGTGCTCAAAGGCTTCGCCAGAGTCTGACTCCATCAGGAGCCACATGAAGCCATCGCCTTCTCCGCCGTCGAGCTGAAACGCTGGACAAGTGACCAGTCGTTCGATTATCGGAGCCCATCGCTGTGAATATTGAGGACTATTTCCGGCGAGTTGCTCCCAACTTCTGAGGACATCGGCTTGCTCGACTCCGACACCGACAATTAAAGGCGGCGAAGAATTACTCTTCAAGATAGGTCGGTCAAGGGGATTATTGGACACACCTGAGCCACCCTTAAATACATGCGCTCTGAGAAGTTGGGTCAAGGCTATCAGGACATTGCTCTTTCCAGCATTATTTGGTCCCGCTAGCACCGTCATAGGGGCAGAAAGATTGAGGTATTGGATCTCGCCGAAAAAGCTGCGAAATCCCGTCAGTGCAAACCCCTTGATCTCGATTTCCTCGTTCGGGTTCAACGAAAGCCTTTCCCTAATGACTTGTTGCCTAGGCGCCCCGGCGCGGGTATTGCAAATCTAGTTTCAGGGTGCGATCTCTGCACGCGGCTGACGCTAGTGGATACTTCGACGGCGCGTTGCCCATTAGCGAAACGATAGCCACACGGGCACACCGTATAGCCCGCTAAATCCGAAGAAGTCACCCGAAAGGGGCATTCGACAGAACGCTGAGTGGCTCGACCACCAATCTATGCGGATCGCTATCCACAGTAGAGCGGGTCATGCGACAAGACAGCTGGGCACGTCCTCGCTGATGCGCCCAGTAAAGCGGCGCAGCGACGAGCGAGGATAACGGCGCTGCGGATCATCGTGCTCAAGGCGACGGCGATGCTTCCTCGACGCCACGTGTCGGCCCTTCGTCGGCTTACCAACCGTGCGGCCAGCTGCAACGCGGGCTTGGACGACCTCTCGATAGTATTGGCCGCTACCACCCAAACTCAGGTCTAAGACGGAGTGCTATGCCAAAGGCGGTCCATGAGAACGAAATCCGAGATGCGCTATCTACGCGCCTGCACCTAATTGAGCCCGGATTGCGCTGTCTTGCAACCGAATACCCACTGTCCAGTGGAATCGGCGGAGCAGGAGGCAGAGTCGACATTCTCGCTCGCGATGTCACGGGCAGTCTCGTTGTGATTGAGCTCAAACGCACGGAAGATGCGGCCGAAAAGGCTCTTCATGAGCTGCACAAATATGTCGAACTCTTCCGGCGCGAGCGGGGGATCGGGCCCGCCGATTTACGGGTTGCGGTGGTTGCCGTGGAGTGGCGCACTCTTCGATTGGCTTTCAGTCAGGCCGCTCGTGAGTGGTCGGCTGACTTTCGTGGTTACCAATTGACCCTTGACGAGGACGGCGTCACGCCGATCGCGGCCGAACGGGTAGAACCGTTGTCCGAGGCGACGATCCGAAGCCTTACACCGATCCAACTGTTGATTCAGCCGCGAGACGGCGACCTAGACGCGGCGTGGAAGTGGGCAGTCGATGGCCTAGCTGCGGTCGGCGCTCATGACGTCGTCGGGTTCGATTTTCGACATCAAACTTACGACGCGGGCGTCTATATCGTCGTCGGCCGAATGCCGCAATACAGTTCGCCCATTGTTGTCATCGTGGATGAACACGGGGAGCGAGAATTGGATGAGGATTCGGACGCACCCGCAGGCTACAAGACCGAATATCGCGCTTTGACGGCACTACTTCGTCGGCCTAATCGCTCGACAATAGAGTGGACCCACCCTGATGCGCTAAACCAGCTACTTTCGGATTCCACCGGCTGGACTCTGGGGGCCGTTCGCAGGGCTGGCGTGTATTCTGACGCTGTCCTATTTTCCGACAGAGATTTGATTCTTGACTCGGCGTCGGGCGGCCTGTCCGATGTAAAGTACACCGGCGCAGCACGCGCGGACCATGCGCGGCGGTGGACGAGATTCTTAGATCGCGCGGAATTCGCCCTCGGCGGCAATCCGAACTGGGGAAAGCTAGTCCCAGCGTGGTGCAAGGAGAGGGCGGCCGAAAATGCCCACGCCGATCTGACGATCCATATCTACAACCCGTGTGACTTCGCGGCGGCCATCGGGTTTGGCTGGCCCGAGCATATACAGAACTATGTCCCCACGCTGTTCTGTGTCGCTACCGCACCAGGCCAACCACGTCGCACGCTGAGGGGCACGTTGTTCGCCACCGGTAGAGGTTTCAGCCCGATTGACGCTTTTCTGATAGCGCACGGTGACGCGCAGAGTTGGCAATTGAGCCGCATGTTCGGCAGTTTCTGGATCCATGACCAGGAGTTCCTTCGGACCCTTGGGCTGGAGTACGTCCTGATAGAACAGGTCGGAGGGGCCGACCAACCTGTAATCCTCCAGTGGGAAGAGGATCGTATAGCCCGACTGCCACAAGCGTCAGGCGCCGCGCAACCACTAGACATTTGGATTACAAGAAATTTCGACACTCTGACGGAGCTTGCAATCATGCTCAAGATCGAGCTTGGGTTGACACAGTAACGGGGCGGATGTCGATCACAGGCGGAGCGGCTTGGAAGCGAATTGCCCGCTTGTGCGCGCTCGGCCGGCACCACGCGCCTAGGAAGTGCCGTCGATTCTTTGGCCCTCATATCCGCCAGTCGGTATGGGGCGGACACTGCGGACGATGGCGCATGCGCAGGCACGTCGGCGCATGACACTCAGAGCTTATCGAAGCGAGCAGCTTCGCCGCCGTGTTTACGCAATCACAGTAGCGGCGTCAGCAGGAATATCAAATCGCGCGCCATTCCGCGATCCCCGCAAGCCAATTCGGCCAGAGCGGTGGCGAGTTCGTCGTCTCCCGTGTTTCCCATCCAATGAGCCATCGCATCGACTAGGGCGATCCGCTGAATTGCGGTGAGGCTCGACTTCCGGACTTCAAGCATCCTGCACGCTTCTCGCCGCTGCGCAAGGGTAATGGTGCTTCCGATCGTCACGCTGTCGCCATCAAGCGTCATCACTTGTTGGCGGACGCGGTCTGCTCTGTCGGCCATACACTGGATTGCATCGGCGCATCCCACCCCGTGAGTACGCGCTACTTGGTGCGTCGACATTGGCACCGCCTTCAGACAGGCTGTCGTAATCGTTCAGTCCACGTAGTCGACATGAGCGAGCAGGACGGTAGAACCTCAGAGAGGGACGCCCTGTGAACGTCCCTGCCGTCCCCAGAAGCCTTGCGTGTCTGTTGCTAGGTTTTTCCGAGTGGCGTAGCACTGGTCCAGATGCGTTCGAAGCTCGCCAGATACGTACTTGCCATAGAGGCCGCCCCCGTCTGACGGAGTCGAAGTACAGGCGCACGTGAAGCACCGACGCCGTGTACGTGGGTGTTGACCAGAAGGTCGGAGTCCGCGCGGTAGAGCGAGTTGTAGAGGACGGTCTGATGCGTTCGCCCCTCGACTCCCGGTAGGTCAAGTAGCGGTTCGGCGAGGATCAGTGCACTCCGAACTTTGGCGCCGAGGGCGTCGTTGATGCCCTCCTCGACGCCTCGCGCCGCGACGCCGGGACTCTCTGGGTCGCCGAAGGCCAGTCGCACGCGCACGCCGGCCTTGGCCCGGTCTGCGATGGTCGTCAGCAGCCGCCCATCCTCAACGAGGAACAAGCCGCTGTACACAAGGACGTCGATGTGCTCCTGCGCGGAGGCAAACAGGCTCGACCACACATCGCGCGGTACGGCACTCCGGTCCGGGTAGACGGTTGCCGTTCCACTGGCGGCCGACTCGACTGCGGCCGGCCAGAGGTCGACCTCGGCTACGTCCAACAGGTCGGCTAACGCCCATCGGTGACGCTGCCTTGGCTGTCGGCCGGCGCACCAGCGTTGGACGGTCTTGGGGTCGACGCCGAGCGCGGTAGCCACGTCGACGTCTTGGAGGCGCTTGTTCGCGAGCGCCTGTTGAAGCGCACGGTTCATGCATCCTCCACGGTCGGTGAAGAGTTAGCCCTTAGCCAACCACAAGACGTCCCCAGACGTCCCCCCCTCGCGGTAGAAGCGTCCGATCGCATCACTGACACTCGGATCCGTCCAGTAGGGGACCTGGCTACTCAGGTGCGAGAGGGGTGCGGACGTTGGCCGGCACGCATGCCGCATGGCGCGCATACGTCGACATCGCTGCCGTCCTGCGGCAGCGCATCGCGGATGGCACCTACCGATCCGGCGCTCTCATGCCCTCCGAGGCGAAGCTGAGCGAGGAATTCGGCGTCGTGCGGAACACGGTCCGCCGCGCACTCGCCGGGCTCGAACTGGAGAACCTCGTCGTCACCATCCCCGGTCACGGGCGCATCGTGCCCAAGCCCGGGGCCACGGCCGAAGAGGCTGCCGCCAACACCGGCTATCGACTCATCGCGTCGAAGCTACGAGCCAGCATCGATGCTCGCGACGTCGTCCCGGGTCAACGGCTCCCGTCCGAAGCATCGCTGGCCGCGGTGCATGGCGCGTCCCGCGCGACCGTGCGACTCGCCCTCTCGGAGCTTGAGCGTGACGGGCTTGTCGAGGCGATTCAAGGAAAGGGCTGGTTCGTCCGTTCTGACTGACCGGCTCTAACCTTGCACATGTGCGACATGTGCAAGTTGACCGGGCGCGCGCGCTCGCAGAGTCTCTGCTCGCTGAGCCGCTGCCCCGTCGCTGGGCACACTCGCGGGCCGTGGGCGCACAGGCCGAGACGCTCGGACCGCTCCTCGGCCCAGACACTGAGCTGCTCGTCGCTGCCGCATGGCTCCATGACATCGGCTACGCGCCCTCGATCGCTCACACGGGCTTCCACCCGATCGACGGAGCGCGGTACCTGCGGAACATCGAGCAGGCCGACGACGTGCTTTGCCGTCTGGTCGCGCACCATTCGTGCGCCGTAATCGAGGCCGAGGAGCGTGGCTTGGCCGACAAGCTGACGACCGAGTTCGCCCCGCCCCCGGACTACCTCGCCGATGCGCTGCTCTACTGCGACATGACCACAGGACCGTCCGGCGAACGCCTGGACGTCGAGCAGCGGTTGGAGGAGATTCACGGCCGCTACGGCGACAAAGACGTCGTTAGCCGCTCGATTCGTCGCGCGACCCCGGGCATCCTAGCCGCGGTGAAGGCGACTGCCGAGGCGCTCGCTCGCGCGAGAAGCGCATGAAGCGGCAGGTTGTCCGGCACGATGGGCCTGTGCGGAGGTTGTCACTGTCGGGCCGCGTCGCGGGCGTCATCGCCGCTGCAAGCGTCACCTTCATCGTGCTCGTTGTCCTTCTGGGGCTGGCCTACCTTGCGATGACTGGCGCGCTGATCGGAGACATGCCCGCGGATTAGCCGGCCGGCTTGCCGTCCCGGTTCGTATCCGGGCTCATGCGCTCCGGGTTGCGACAGAGGAAGCCCTGCTCGTCCCGCGTCCAGAACCAGCCGGCGCTGTCCAGGAATTCGAGCTGCACCGGCTCTGGCGAGTAGTACGAACTGAGCCAGTCCGCCGGGGCCGGTCGTTGGATGGTCTGCCCCGGCGGCACGAGACCGACGAACTCGGACTCCGCTTCCTCGCCGGGTCGCGCAGGTAACGGCAGCGCGGTCTCGTAGATCGGCATGTCGCTGGCGTTGTGGACGTGGAACATCAGCTCTGGCTTGCCGTCGCGCGCGTGCTGGACGGCGACCCAAGCGCTGACCTTGGCGGCTTGTGCCCGCCGTGAATCCTCGGCGTGGCTCTCCTCGCGTCGGTGTTCGCGGCGGAACAGCACCAAGCCGACGCCGAACGCGCCGACGGTCCCGAGCGCGGCGAACGCGTCCGCGCCTGCTTGGATCCAGTCGGTTGCCGCCATCCGGCTACCCGAGGTAGGGCGTCGGGCGTTGTTCGAGGTAGTGGCCGATGCGCAGCCGCATGGACCGATCCATCGTCAGGCCGTCGACGTCACCGGGCTTGACCCAGTGCACCTCGCGGGACTCGCTGCTCGGCGTGGGCTGACCGCCGACGCAACGGGCGGTGAAGACGACGGAGAACTCCTGCCGGGCCTCATTGTTGCTCGTGTAGAGGATGACGTGCTTCGGGTCTGTGTAGATGCCGACCAGGCCGGTGATCTCGCAGTCGACGCCGGTCTCTTCCTTGGTCTCCCGGACTCCGCACGTCGGTAGCGACTCGCCGGGGTCCATCGCACCGCCCGGGACGGCCCAGTTGCCGTTGTCGGTGCGGCGAATCATCAGGATTTCGCCGGCGTCGTTGGTGACTACGACGTTCGCGGACGGGACGACGCTGTTCGCGGCCGGCCCGTCTGGGTCGTCGTAGTAGTCAATCCGTGCGCCCACCGGGCCGCCTCTCGTGGTTACTCGACACGTCGGGCTTCTGACCAGACCCGCTCGAAGCTGTCCAGGTACGTGGTGACCATGCCGCCGCCCGCGACCTTGCGTAGATGCAGCACGGGGGCGTTCGCTGCGGGCGAGCCGTAGATGTGCGTGTTGACGTACAGCTCGTCGTCGGCCCGGTAGATCGAGTTGTAGAGCGTCGTGTCGTGCAACCCGATCTCGACGTTGTCCCGCCCGCGAAGAGGCCGGTAGAGCGCGAGCGCGTTGCGGATTCGGGCGGACATGCCGTCCTCGATGCCCTCATCTGCGCCGCGCTGTGCGACGTGCGGACTGTCCGGGTCGCCGAGCAAGAGACGGACGCGGACGCCGGTGTCGGCCTTGTCGGCGAACAACCGGACCATGCCGGTGTCATCGGCGAGGAACAAGCCGCTGTAGACCAGGACGCTGATCTCGTGTTCGGCCGTGCCGAATAGCCGGCCCCAGGTCTCCCGCGGCACCGCCCAACGGTGCGGGTACACAGTGACGATCTCGCTCTCCGAAGCGTCCGCAGCCTGCTCGGGGGTGAGGGCATCCGGCCACAGGTAGTTTTCGTCGAGCTTGAGCAGAGCCGCGACGAGGTAACGGTGACGCCGGTACGGGATGCGGCCCTGGGTCACCCAACGCTCGGCGGTCTTGGGATCGACGCCGGCCTGAGGGGCAAGGCTCTCGGGCGTCAGTCCCTGCTGTAACAACGCTGCCCGCAGCCGCTCGTTCGCCATTGCCCCCGGAACTCGTCCCTAGACGTCGCTGGACGCGCTCACGCTAGCGAGACGTCTTGCACACGTCTAGTCACGTGGTGAAGTCGTCCCCCTCTTTCGGCGGATTCTCGTTCACGTCCCGCCGCGAGGAACGGACGCGATCAACCCCAGCAGATGAGCGCCGAAATTGCACCTAGCGCCTGGCAGATCGAGTTCTTGCACATGACTAGTCATGTGCCTTTCCTCCCGGCAGATCGATCCGAGAGGAACTCGCCATGCACACCCTCGAATTAGGACTCCCGGCCCGACCGCTCTGCCTCTGCGGACGCCCCGCCGAGCCCCATCGCGACCTCTGCCGAAAGTGCCTCGGCCGCACTCGCTGGATTCGCCGCCGGACCGGCCGCAAGAACCGCCGACCCGCCACCGACGACGCCTGACTACTCGACTCGCAAAGGAGGTTCCTGTTGGTACTGACTCTCTCCGCTGTCCTGTGCTTCGGCGCAGCCGTCGCTTTCCTCTGCCGCTATGCCGGCCTTCGGATCTGGCACGCGATCGTCTGCACGCTGTTCGGCTTCTACCTCGCCTCGTCGGCCGCCGCTCCCTTCGTTCGTGAGGCCGTCTTCGCCGTCCTTGGGTTCCTGTCCTGAACGCCAACCCGCAGCCGGCGAGCGTGGTCGGGCGCGACTGGTGGGTTATAGCCGGCATGACCGTCTCGGCAGCCTCCGCCGCCGTGGCGAGTTTCTCCGGCCTCCGAGGTCTGGCCGAGGCATCCGGTTGGGCGGCCGAACTCGCCTGGCTCCTGCCGGTAACGGTCGACGCCTACGCCACCACCTCGGCGCGCGTGTGGCTCACCGCCTCGACGCAATCGCCGGAGGCCCGTCGGTTCGCCCGCGCCAACGCGCTTGGCGCGATCACCGTCAGCATCGCGGGGAACGCCGTCTATCACGCGGTCGGCGCTGGACTGCTGACGATCACGTGGCCGGTCGTCGTCACGGTCGGCGCGATTCCGGCTGCTGTTCTCGGACTGACGGCTCATCTTCATGCGCTCCGTACCCGTCCCGGACCGCCCGCGGACTCGACGTCAGTACCGCCAGGCTCGCCGAGTTCCACGCTGGTCCACGCCGAGCAAGAGGCGTCCGCCGAGGTGCCGCTGCCGGCCTCGGTCGCGCCCAACTGGCCCACTCGCCGTACTCCGCCCACGAGCAACCACGGAACGCGATCGGACGCGGACCTCTTGGTCGCCGCCCGCGTCGCGGACCAGCGGTACCGCGCCGAACACGATGGCCGGCCGATCACCCGCGACGCACTCCGTGCAGCCCTGCACATCGGTGGCCGTCGAGCCACCGAACTCCGTCGCCGACTCGCCGCCGAACCGGCCGGACCTACTCCCGTACCGGCCGCCGAGACCCCCGTACCCAAGCGAGAGGAGAACTCCAACCCCGATGACGCCTGAGCCGCTCAGCTCCGAGAACGCCCGTCTTCGCGCCGCTGTGACCGACCTCCGGATCCGGTACGCCTTCCTGCTCGCCGCCGTTCGCGCGACGCTCGCCGCCGACCGCGACGGAGAGCCGGACCCGCTGTACTACGTCCGCGACGAACTGAGCGCGAACCCGGTCCTGCCGCCGTACCCGGATGCGCCGGAACCTCCTTGGGGCGGCCGATGACCCGACGCTCCTACCGCCGCACCCAACGCCGGCTCCGCCCCCGGTACGGCACTCGAACTACTCCGGTCGTGCTCGTCGATGATGGGTACGGCAGCACGGACCTCGCCATGCTGGGACGAGTCCTCTACCGGTACCGCTCCGAACTCGCCCCGTTCCTCCTCGGAGGCATCACCGGCTTGGCGGGACTCTTCCTGCACGCCCGGCACCAAGGCTGGTGGCCCGGACTAACCAGCGCCACGATTCTCGGTACGGCCGGAGTCCTGTTCCTCGCCCGCCGATGGCTACCCCGCGGCGTCGAGCGCGCATACGCGGCCATCGTGCTATCCGCCATCGGAGCGTGGCTCACGCTCGCAACCGCCTACGGTCCCGGCGCCGGCCCGCTGGCGAAGGTTCTTGGACTCGGCACGATCGTCGCCGGCATTCCGTGGTGGTGGCACCGACGGCGCCGAGCCCGAGTCCAGGTCGAGAGGACCTTGGAGGCGTGGCCCGAGATCACGGAACAAGTAGGGCTGGCCGGTTCCCGGGTGATGTCCGCACTTGTCGACGCCTGGGGGTGGCGCGCCCGCGTCGCGCTCCGCCGAGGCCAGACCGTCACCGATGCTCTTAACCGTCTGCCAGCCCTGGAATCCGGACTCGGTACCCGACCCGGGGCGCTCCGGATCGAAGCCGACCCGAATCGAGCCGACCACGTTCTCTTGCGAGTGCTCAACCGTGACCCGCACGCCGAACCGCTCCCGTGGCCAGGCTCCACCGCCCAGACCATCACCCAGCCCGCGGACCTCGGTATCTACGAAGACGCCGGCCCGGTCCGCGTCTCCCTGCTCCGCCGACACGGACTGATTGGTGGCGTCGCCGGATCCGGCAAGAGCGGAGTGCTCAACGTCGTACTCGCCGTCCTCACGGGATGCCGTGACGTCGTCCTGTGGGGCATCGACCTCAAGGGCGGCATGGAACTCCAGCCGTGGGCCGGATGCCTGGACCGGCTGGCGACTACGCCACGCGAAGCCGCCGAGCTGCTCGCCGATGCCGTGCGCGTTCTCGACGCCCGCGCGGCCGACCTAACCGCCCGCGGACAACGCGTCTGGGACCCGACGCCCGATCGGCCCGCGCTGGTCATCGTGATTGACGAGTACGCCGAGTTGGACGATGAGGCAGCCGGCTACGCCGACTCGCTCGCCCGCCGAGGACGCGCGCCTGCAGTGACCCTGCTCGCCGCGACACAGCGACCGACCCAGGACGCCATGGGCAACGGCGCTGTCCGCTCGCAGATGGACATTCGCCTATGCCTCCGCGTACGGGAGCGACGCGACGTCGACCTGGTCCTCGGCCAAGGCATGCTCGTCGTCGGCTGGCACGCACACACGCTGGACGCCCCGGGCAAGTTCCTGCTCTCCGCACCGGGGCTCGACGTTCCCCACCGGGCGCGCGCCTACCTGATGACCGACGCCGCGGTGAGCAAGACCGCGGCCCGCCACGCGCCCACACGGCCACGGCTGGACCCCCTCTCGGCCCAGTCCCTCCGCAGCGGCCTCAACGGCTCCCAAGGCCACGCAGACGTCATCGACGCCGAAGTCGTAGACGAACACCCGGCCGACGCAGCCCAAGCACTCTGGAGCGCTCTGCTCGCCGCGCCGAACAGCGGGCTCTCGCTGCCCGACTTGATCGCAGCGACCGGGCTGAGCCGCTCGTGGGTCTACGAGCGGCTCCGCGAACATGCAGACGCCGGCCGCGTCTACCAAGTCACCCGCGGACGCTGGCGCGCACACAACGTCCAGTAACCGCGTGGACGTCCACGGCCTCGCGCGCGCCTGCGCGCGTAGGGACACGCGCGCCCCGTGGACGTCCGCGTGGACGAGTACGCACCGTCACCGAGTGAAGGGAGACCACGACGCCAAAGAACACGCGCCGCCTCGACCCATCGCGTTACCCTGCCGAGGAGTCAACCGAGAACCTGATCCGGGTGACGATGCCCGATCAGCCTCCGGTGCTGTCGCCCCGGGCCGCCGCAGCACTCCTTCGCCTCATCCGATCAGCCACCGCACGGCGCGGCCGATCCGAGGAGTTCGCGTGAGGTTCGCATTCGCCGGCCGCGTCTCGACCGAGGACCAGCAGGACCCGGAGGCATCGCGACTGTGGCAGCGCTCGCGCTCCGAGGCGCTCATCGCGCCGGTCGGTGGCGAAATCGTGGCCGAGTTCTTCGACGTCGGGATGTCCCGATCGCTTCCTTGGTCTCGGCGCCCGCGCGCCGCCGGGCTCCTGGCGGCGCTTCGCGACGCCGGCCGCGGCTTCGAGGCCGTCGTCATCGGCGAGCCGCAGCGTGCGTTCTACGGCAACCAGTTCGGGCTGACGTTCCCGCTCTTCGTCCACTACGGCGTCGAGCTGTGGGTGCCCGAGGTTGGTGGCGCGATCGACCCGGGCTCGGATGCTCACGATCTCGTGATGCAGATTTACGGCGGCATGAGCAAGGGCGAGCGCAGCCGGATCAAGATTCGCGTTCGCTCGACGATGGCCGCGCAGGCCGCGACTGAGGGACGGTTCCTCGGCGGACGACCGCCGTACGGCTACCGGCTCGCAGACGCCGGGCCGCACCCCAACCCCGCGAAGGCTGCCGACGGTAAGCGGCTACACGTGCTCGAACTCGACCCGGTCGCTGCGCCGATCGTCGTACGGATCTTCGCGGAGTACCTCGACGGCCGAGGGTTCTTCGCCATCGCCCAGGGCCTCACGCGCGACGGCATTCCGTGCCCGTCGGCGCACGACCGGAAGCGCAACAGCCACCGAACCGGCGTCGCCTGGAGCAAGTCCGCCGTCCGCGCCATCCTGCTCAACCCGCGATACACGGGCCGCGAGGTTTGGAACAAACAGCGCAAGGACGAGGTCCTGATCGACGTCGAAGATGTCGCGCTCGGCCACGAGACCAAGATGCGCTGGAACGACCGGGACACCTGGATCTGGTCAGCCAAGCCCACGCACCCCGCGATCGTCACGCCCGAAGACTTTGAGGGTGTCCAGGCGCTCACAGCCGCTGGGGCTCGCCGACCCAATGTGCGCAAGACCCGCACCATGCAGCGCCACTACCTGTTCTCCGGCCGAGTCCGCTGCGGGCTGTGCGGCCGACTCATGCAGGGCAACTTCAACAACGGTCGGAACCACTACCGGTGCCGTTACCCGGCCGACTACGCCGCCGCTAACCACGTCGAGCACCCGAAGGCGGTCTACCTCCGGGAAGACGTACTCGCCGGCCCGGTCGACGAGTGGCTCACCCAGGCGTTCGCGCCGGCCAAGCTGACCGAGACGCTCACCGCTATGAGCGAGGCAGAAGACAGCACGGACGACACTGCACTCGCTGCCGCGAAGGAAACCATCCAGTCCTGCGGACAGCGACTCCAGCGCTATCGGGCCGCGCTGGAAGCTGGCACCGACCCGGCGCTCATCCAACAGTGGACCGCCGAAGTGCAGGCCGAACGGGTCCAGGCGGAGGCCAAGATCCGCGAACTGACCGGACGCCAGCGGATGACCACCGAAGAGATAAATGCGCTGGTTAACGCGCTAGGGGGTATTCGGCGAGTCCTGATCGACGCCGACCCGATCGACCGGGCACAGGTCTACCGGAGTCTGAATCTGGATTTGACCTACCACCCGGGCCGGCGAACCGTCACGGCCGAAGCCAGGCCCGAAGGCCATGTGCTTATGGGTTGTGTCCGAGGGGGGACTTGAACCCCCACGCCCTTTCGGGCACTAGCACCTCAAGCTAGCGCGTCTGCCATTCCGCCACCCGGACGCGGGACCGCCTTGCGGCGACCGCTGGGAAAACCTTACCCAATGCTCTGACCAACTCCCAAGTCGGGTCGCACCCACCGCCCAGTCGAACACAGGTCCGACTCCTCGACGATGCTGCACACCCGCGTCGAGCGCACCCACGACCCCCTGCCGCCACCCAAGGCACGACCGCGACGAAGCCCACACTTCCGAGCCGGCGCGACTCCGCGTGCACCACCCGGCCAGGCACAACACTGCGCCGGCCACGTACCGTGCCGGACGGCTGCGCAAGAACTCCTCCCCTCTGGTGCGATCGCTGTTCATAGAGCCCGAGATTAGGCATTAGGGCTTGTTATTTTGGACCACGATCTTCGTCGGGAGCGTCCTGACAATCGGGAGCGGCGCCGTGGACCGGCCCGTTCGTAGGTTCCGTATAGGTACTTCGTCGTCGTACTTCGCGGCTCCCCTGACGACGGTGCTGGTGGCCGCGGCGTGCGCAGGGCTCGCCACAGTGGCGGCACGGCTCGGGTCCAGGTGGCCGGCCACCGCGACTAGCAATGGCGAGGCCGGGCCGGCCGGGCGTCGCGGCGAGTCCGCACGGACGGACGTCGCACACGCCCCGCTGTCGTAGCCACCCGAGGCCACCGGTGACGGAGTGGACTACCGGGTCAGAACTGCGATGCTGCGTCCCTGCTGGACCTATCCGCGCGATCAGGGCATTACTCCCCCGGCCATACCCTCTCCGTCACCGCGTCGCCGGACGTCGGCTTTTCCGGGGGCGGTTCGCGGCCCGACCTGTCGCATCCCTAGCAGCAGCGGTGCTGGAGCCACCGGCCACTGTCAGCCTCGCTGGATCACCCGGCCGCCTCCGATGCAGCCGGGACCGACAGGAAGTTGACGAACCATGGCATTGACCAACGGGGGACATGCGCTGGTTCTCGGTGGCAGCATCGCCGGCCTACTGGCCGCCCGCGTACTCGCCGAGCATTACACCAGCGTCACGATCGTCGAGCGCGATCGCTTACCGAGCTCGGCGGACCACCGCCAGGGCGTGCCGCACGGGCAGCACGTGCACGGCATGCTGCCCGGCGGGCTGGAGATCATCGAGAACCTGCTGCCGGGCTTCGCCGACCAGATGACCTCGGCCGGCGCGTTGACCGGCGACATTCTCGGGAACGCCCGCTGGTACCTCAACGGCCGGCCGCTGCGTAGGGCGGTGACCGGACTGACCGCCCTCTCGGCCAGTCGGCCGCTGATCGAGGCGACGCTCCGGGGGCGGGTCCGGGCGTTGCCCAACGTCACGGTCCGCGATGGACTCGACATCACCGGGCTGTGCACCTCGGCCGGCGGCGACCGGATCACCGGTGCGACGGTGACCGACCGCGCCGACGGGAAGGCGTGGGCCCTGTCTGCGGGCCTGGTCGTCGACGCGACCGGCCGCGGCTCGCGGACGCCGCGCTGGCTGGCGGATCTGGGTTACGCGCCGCCGCCGTCCGATCGTGTCGGCATCGACCTCGCGTACACCTCGTGCGTGTTCACTGCGGCGGACGAGTTCTTCGACGGTGACATCGTGATCGTCACCGCTCGCTTCCCCGGGCAGCGGACGAGCTCGGTCATGCAACGGCTGGAGGGCGGTCGGGTCCTGCTGACGCTCGCCGGCGTGCTGGGTGAGCGGCCTCCGTCGACGCTCGACGGGTTCGCCGCGTACGCGCGGACGCTCGCGACGCCGGACACCGCCGAGATGCTGCGGGTGGCCGAGCCGATCGGGGCTCCGGCGACGTTCCGCTTCCCGACGTACGAGCGGCACCGGTACGAGCTCCTGGACCGCTTCCCGGCTGGTCTGCTCGTCGCGGGTGATGCGGCCTGCGCGTTCAACCCGGTCTACGGGCAGGGCATGGCGGTGGCGGCGATGGAAGCCGCGGCGTTGAGCGAGGAGCTGCACCGCGGCGGCGAGCCGGACCGGGTCCGCTACTTCGCGGCGGTCGGCCGGGCGCTGGAGGCGCCGTGGCGTCTCGCGGTCGGCGCCGACCTGGCGCTGCCCGAGGTGACCGGTCCTTCGCTGCCCGACTCGCCGCTGACCGGTGAGTACCTTGGCCGGCTGCAGCTCGCCGCCACCGAGGACGCGGAGCTGGCGACGGCCTTGATCCGGGTGATGGGTCTGGTGGATCCGCCGCCGATGCTGCTGCGGCCCGACGTCGTCGAGCGGGTCATGGCCGCGCCGGTGGGCACGGGCGGCTGATCAGCGCTGCCCCAAAAGATGCGCGGTCGGCTGAGCTTCACGCCGACGCGCTCCTTGCACGGCTCCAATTGACAGGGTACTGTCAAATCAGATGACAGCAGCCTGTCAATTGGAGCGCCTCATGAAGAACGTCGTGCTGTACGCCACCGACACCATGTCCGACTGGGAGTACGGCTACCTGGTCGCGGGCCTGGCGATGGCCGAGGCGCAGATGCCAGGGCGGTACCGCCTGCGGGTCCTCGGCGCCCCCGGCAAGCAGACTGTCCGCACGCTGGGTGGTCTGGGCCTGCTCGTGGACGGTGCCGTCACCGAGGCCGCGATCGCCGACACCGCGGTCCTCGTCCTGCCCGGCGCCGAGACCTGGGAGTCCGGCCACGAGGAGGTTCTCGACCTGGCCAGGCGCTGCCTGGCGGCGGGCGTTCCGGTGGCCGGGATCTGCGGGGCGACGTTCGGGCTGGCACGCATCGGGCTGCTCGACGACCGCGCGCACACCAGCAACGCGCCGGAGTTCCTGGCAGCGTCCGGCTACGGCGGTGCCTCCCGGTACCGGGAGGAGAAGACGGTGGTCGACCGCCAGCTCATCACCGCACCGGCAACCGCGCCGGTCGACTTCGCCCGCGCGGTCTTCGAGGCGCTGGAACTGTTCCCCGCCCCGATCATCGAGGCCTGGCACGGCCTCTACACCACCGGCGAGCGACGCTACTTCGACCAGCTCATGGGTGCGGGCGCGTGAGCGAAACGAGACGGTCACCGGCCGGCGACGCGCTGACGGACCTGGTGCTGCCGGTGTTCGACCTCAACAGCGAGATGCTGGCCGCAGCGCGCGACATCAGCGAACCGGCCGGGCTGACGCCGGCATGGTGGCAGGTGCTGGGCGCCACGCTCGACGAGCCGCTGAGCGTCTCCGACATCGCCCGGCGCGTCGGGCTGGGGCTGGCCCGGCAGAGCGTCCAGCGCACCGCCGACGTGCTGGTGGAGAAGGACTGGGCGGTCTACCTCCCCAATCCGCGTCACCGCCGGGCCAAGCTCGTCGCCCCGACCGAGGGCGGGCGGGCGACGCTGCTGCGGCTGCGCGCCGCACAGCACGCGTGGGCCGACGCGGTGGGCACGGCGGTCGGCGAAGCGGAGTTGCGGGCGTTCCGCGAGACCGCACAGCGGATCGCCGAGGCGTCGCGCGCCTACCGCGCGAGCGCCACTTCCGGGGCGGACCCCCGAGGATCCGGCTGACGGCGTCCCTCGGGCGGGCCGCTACGCGCTCAGTCGGCGCCGGACGCGAGTTTGGAAGGCCACCAAATCCGCTTGCCGATGTCGTAGCTGAGCGCCGGCACCAGCACGCTTCGCACGATGATCGTGTCGAGGAGGACGCCGAACGCCACCGCGAACCCGATCTCGGCGAGGAACACCAGCGGAAGGATGCCGAGCACCACGAACGTGGCCGCGAGCACGATGCCTGCCGAGGTGATCACGCCACCGGTCACCGACAGCCCGCGCAGAACGCCCTGGCGGGTCCCGAAGCCCAGTGCCTCCTCCCGGACCCGCGTCATCAGGAAGATGTTGTAGTCGATGCCGAGCGCGACCAGGAACACGAACGCGAACAGCGGGAACGACTGATCGGCGCCGGCGAACCCGAAGACGTGCTCGAACACGAACCCGCAGACACCCAGCGTCGCGGCGAACGAGAGCACGACGGTGGCGATCAGCAGCACCGGCGCGAGCAGCGCCCGGAACAGCGCCGCCAGGATCAGGAAGATGACCGCGAGGACGATCGGGATGATCAGGTTCCGGTCGCGGACCGACGCGTTCGAGACGTCGAGGTTGGCCGCGGATGCACCGCCGACCTGGGCATCGGCGCCGGAGACCCCGTGGACCGCACCCCGCAGCCGGTCGATCGTGTCGTACGCGGCTGGCGAGTCGTAGGAGTCGGCGAGCGTGGCGTTGATGACCGTGCGCCCGTCGATCGGAGCGACCTGCAGCGCCGGCGGGAGGCAGCCGTCCGCCCCCGCCTGCGGCGGCCCGGTGCCACTACCGGCCGCCGCGGCCAGCTTCGCGTAGTCGGGCTGCACGCACACCGCGCCGGGCGTTCGCGCCACGCCCTCGGTGCCGCGGGCCGCGGCGATCACCGCGTCCGCCGAGTCCGCGTCGGCGACGATCACGGCGGGAGCCCCGGCGCCCTTGTCGAAGTTCTCGTCGTAGAGCTCCTGGCCGATCACCGCGTCCGGCTTCGTGGTGAACCCTTCGGCGGTGGTCAGCCCGTCGGTCTTCAACGAGGTCAGACCGGCCAGGCAGATGAGCAGCAGAACGGTCGCGCTGATCCACGCCACCCGGTGCCGGCGACCGATCAGAGCCGCCAGCCGGCTCCAGAACCCGTGCGAGGCGACGTCGCTCTGGTGGTCACGCCGCGGGATGCGGGGCCAGAACACCCACGAGCCGTCGAGCGTCCAGAAGATGCCCCGGGCGCCCTCCGGCCGGGCGCGCCGCAGCCGCGGCACGACGTACGCCAGCAACTGGGGAATCGGCCAGAACCAGAGCTTCGGGACGAGGACCAGCGACAGCGGCAGGAACGTCGTCATCACTACCAGGGTGCAGACGATGCCGATCGCGGCGACGGGGCCGAGGCTCTTGTTCGAGTTCAGCTCGGAGAAGCTCAAGCACAGCAGCGCGATCGTCACCGTCGCCGCCGAGGCGGCGATCGCCTGGATCGACGCCTTCCAGGCCGCGATCATCGCGTCCACCGGCGGGTACTCGTGCAGCTCCTCGCGGTACCGGGCGATGAGCAGGAGTGCGTAGTCGGTGCCCGCACCGAGCACCAGCACCGACAGGATGCTCTGGCTCTGCCCGGTCAGCGTGAGCACCTCGTTCTTCGCGAGGTAGTAGATGATCAGCGAGGACAGGCCGAGCGCGAGGCTGGCGGAGATCAGCGGCAGGAACGGCAGGACGATCGAGCGGTACACCAGCAGCAGGATCACGAAGATGACGCCGACCGCGGTCAACAGCAGCGTGGTGTCGAGCCCGGAGAACGCGTCGATGAACGCGACGAGCAGGCCGCCCGGGCCGGCGGAGTGCACCGCCAGCCCCTCGGGTGCGGCCTCACGCGCGGTGCTGAGGACCCGTTTTTCGTTCTCCAGCAGCTCCTCGCCGTTGAGCTCGGCGCCGTCCGCGGACGCGATCAACGGCGCGTACACCGACGCCGTGCGGCCGTCCTCGGAGAACTCCGGCGGGGTCACCGCCTGCTTGTCGACCCCCGGCAGATCGCGGACCGCGGTGGCCACCGAACCGACCGCCGCCTTGTCGGCCGCGGTCAGACCGGCCTCGCGGTGGAAGACGACGAACCCGGGGATGTTCTGCACCGGGTTGAACTTCTCGGCCTCGTTGCCGGCCTCGGTCGACTCGGCCGACGGCGGCAGGTAGGAGGCGTTGTCGTTCTTCTGGACCTCGCTGAGTTTGCTCTGGTACGAGCCGCCGGCGCCGCCGAGCAGGAAGACCGCCACGCCCACGGCGATCACCGCGAAGACGGGCCAGGTCCAGCGGCGCGGCCGAGCGGGAGGCTCGGGCGGACGCGTGTCGAGGTCGATGGTGCCGCGCGTTCCGGTTGACGGTTCGTCCGTCATAGCCTGTCCCCTGGCGATCGAGTGGCGCCGTCCGTGGAGCTTTTGACCTCCACAGTGAACCATCGGGGTGCGACTCTTTTTTCGTGCGCTCCCCGGCGCGAAGGCCTCCGGCTAGCCGGGGTCCGCGCGGATCAGCGCCTCCACCCCGTCGAGCAACCGCTGCAGGCCGAACTCGAACGCCCGCGCCGGATCCACCGCGGCGTTGTACTCCACGCCGGCCGCGGCCCCGACGCGCGCGGCCGTCGGATACCGCGCGGGCTCGTACACCTTCTCCAGGACCGGCCCGGCCTGGCTCCACCACTGCTCGTCGGTGAGCCCGGTGCGCTGGGCGACGAGCGTGGCGGCGACCGCGGTGCGCGCGGCACCGTGCACGTAGTCGCCGAGCATCTGCACCACGAGGTCCATCTCCAGGTCGGTCAGGCCGATGCCGTCGACGGCGCGCAGCTCGTCGTCGTACTTGGCGACGAGGTTGGGGCCGAGCGGAGGACGAGCGGTCGCGACCTGCAGCAACCACGGATGACGAAGGTAGAGCTCCCAGTTCGCCCGGGCGATCCGCTCCAGGCGCACCCGCCAGTCCGCCGTGTCCTCGTCGCTCCGCGGCACCTCCGCGTAGACCGTGTCGAGCATCAGGTCGATCAACTCGGCCTTGCCCGGCACGTAGGTGTAGAGCGACATCGCGCTCACGTCCAGGCGTTCGGCCACCCGGCGCATCGACAGCGCGGCGAGTCCCTCGGTGTCGGCGAGCGCGATCGCCGCGGCGGCCACGTCGTCGACGGTGAACCGCGGCTTCGGCCCGCGACGGGGGCGCAGCGGCGGCACCCGCCACAACAGTTCGATGCTGCGCCGCGGATCCCCCGCGCCACTGAAATCGGTGGTCACGGTCGATCACTTTACATCGTACGGAGTTCGGCTACACTTCGGCTCCCGAACTCCGTATGGCGTAAGGAGATTGAGTCCCATGAACGAGCCAGCGGTCCTCGCCGACGGCCTCACCAAACGGTTCGGCGACGCCCTCGCCCTCGACGGCTTCGACCTGACGGTGCCGGCAGGCACGGTCCACGGCCTGCTCGGCCCCAACGGGGCAGGCAAGACCACCGTGGTGCGGATCCTCACCACGCTGCTCCAGGCGGACGCCGGGCACGCGCGGGTGGCCGGACACGATGTCCGGCGCTCCCCCGACCGGGTCCGGGCCCGGATCGGCCTGGTCGGCCAGAACGCCGCCGTCGACGAGCAGCTCAGCGGACGACAGAACCTGGAGATCTTCGGCCGCCTGTACCACCTCGGTGCGTCTACGGCACGGCGTCGGGCCGACGAGCTGCTGGCCCGGTTCGACCTGGTCGAGGCGGGACGGAAGCCGGTCGCCGCCTACTCCGGCGGCATGCGGCGCCGGCTCGACCTCGCGGCGAGCCTCCTCGTCGACCCGGCGGTGCTCTTCCTCGACGAGCCCACCACCGGCCTCGATCCGCGCGTCCGCACCGAGGTGTGGCGCATGATCCGGTCGCTCGTGGCCGACGGCACCACGATCGTGCTCACCACCCAGTACCTCGAGGAGGCCGACCAGCTCGCCTCCGCCCTCACCGTGATCGACCACGGCCGGGCCATCGCGACCGGCACTGCCGACGAGCTCAAGGGCCGGCTCGGTGCCGACCACGTCGAGGTGGTCCTCCACACGCCGGACCAGCTCGACAGGGCGGCAGCGCTGCTGGCCCGGATCGGCGACGGCGAGCCGCAGCAGGATCCCGACCGCCTCCGGGTGAGCGTCCCGGTCCGCGACCGCGTCACCGCGCTGGCCGACACGGTCCGCGCGCTGGGCGAGCACGGCCTCGACGCCGCTGACCTCACCGTGCGCCGGCCGACGCTCGACGAGGTCTTCCTGTCCCTGACGGCGCCGGACGACGCACCTCCCGCGTCGACCGGCCCCCTCACCGCAGCGGCCTCCGAAGGGCGGACCCGATGACCACCGCGTACTGGATCGCCGCCGACAGCTGGACCCTCACCCGCCGCGCGCTGCTGCAGTGGGCGCGCCAGCCGGCCGCGCTGCTGCTCGGCCTGCTCTTCCCGGTCATGGTGCTGTTGATGTTCGGCTACCTCTTCGGCGGCGCGATGGCGGTGCCCGGCGGCGGGGACTACCGCGAGTTCCTGCTGCCCGGGATGTACACGCTGACGATGGTGTTCGGGCTGGAGACCACGTTCACCGCGGTGAGCACCGACGCGGCCCGCGGCGTCACCGACCGCTTCCGTACGATGCCGATCTCCGCCGCCGCGGTGGTGACCGGCCGCAGCGCCGCCGACATGCTCAACGCCGCGACCGGCCTGACCATGATGGTGCTCTGCGGGCTGGCGATCGGCTGGCGCTGGCACCACGGTGCGGGCGACGCCCTGCTCGCGATCGGGCTGCTGCTGTTGCTGCGGTACGCGCTGCTGTGGTTCGGCATCTGGCTGGCCCTGGTGTCCGGGCGTCCGGAGACCTTGATCGCACTGCAGGTCCTGGTGTGGCCGCTGGGCTTCCTCTCCAACATCTTCACCGCGCCGGAGACGATGCCCGGCTGGCTGGGCGCGGTCGCGGAGGCCAACCCGCTCTCGGCCACGGCCACCGCGACCCGCCGGCTGTTCGGCAACCCCGGCTGGGAGGGCCAGTCGTGGCTGTCCGACCACGCCCTGCTGCTGGCGGTCGCCTGGCCGGTGCTGGTCCTCGCGGTGTTCGCGCCGCTGGCCGCCCGCCGGTACCGACGGCTCACCTGACCGGCCCCGCGGGTGACGGCGAGCCGGACTGTCACACCCGATGCCTACGCTAACGGCATGAGCGATCGCCCCTTGACTCTCATGGCCGTGCACGCCCATCCCGACGACGAGGCCACCGGCACCGGTGGTGTCCTCGCCCGCTACGCGGCCGAGGGCTTCACCACCATCGTCGTCACCTGCACCGACGGACGCTGCGGCGACGGGCCGGACGGCGTCAAACCGGGCGAGCCCGGCCACGATCCGGACGCGGTCGTGGCCACCCGGCGGGCGGAACTGGAGGCGAGCTGCGCCGCGCTGAAGGTCACTCACCTGGAGGCGCTGGGCTACCCCGACTCCGGGATGATGGGCTGGCCGACCAACGAGGCACCCGGCTCGTTCTGGACGACGCCGGTGCCCGAGGCCGCCGGGCGGCTCGCGGAGCTGATCCGCCGCTACCAGCCGGACGTCGTGGTCACCTACGACGAGAACGGCGGCTACGGCCACCCCGACCACATCCAGGTCCACCGCGTCACGATGGCCGCGGTCGAGCTGGTCGGCTCGGCGGGCACGGCGGTGCCGAAGGTCTACTGGAGCACGGTGCCGCGCTCGTGGATGGAGAACATCGGCGAGCACATGCGTGAGCTCGGTATCGAGTGGGACGAGCCAGAGCCGGTCGACGCACCCCCGATGGGCATGCCGGACGAGCAGATCACCGCCTGGGTCGACGTCACCGCGTTCACCGACCAGAAGTACGACGCGCTGGCCGCGCACGGCAGCCAGAGCGACGGCGCGTTCTTCCTCAACCTGGGGCGGGAGCGGTTCGGCCAGCTGATGGGCACCGAGACGTTCGTCCGCGTCCGCGACACCACCGGCGCCCCTACCCAGGAGGACGACCTGTTCACCGGCCTGCGCTGAGGAAAGACACCGAAGATTTCGCGGGCCACGTATCACCCGGTACGTGGCCCGCTCTGTGTCTGCGGAGGAAACACGTCGTCCCGCGGTACGGCGTCCACGCAGGGCAAGGGGAGCAGTGATGGACTACGCCACGACCTTAGAGGTGGTCCGGTTGGCCGAGCAGTTCCACGGCGTCTTCGACGACGCCCGGCGCGCCGGTCGGTTCGACGGGATCGCCGAGCAGCGCCGCAAGGCCTGCGAGGCACTGCCGTACGACGCCGAGGCCATGTTCCGCCGGCTCACGACGCTGCCGTGCCTGATGGGCCGCCCGGACCTCGCCGAACACTTCCTGGACGGCAACTTATCCGAGTGACGGCGGCGTTACCCGCTCGACGGCAGCCGCCGCCGCATCCGCACGCGGGTGAGGACCTGACCGTCCAGGTGCACGGTCTCGACCTCCTCGCGGGCGTAGCCGTACCGCTCGAACACCGGCGCCGCGCGCCAGGAGGCGTGGGTCACCAGCCGGTCCAGCCCGTGTTCCGCCGCGGCCGCGTCCACCGCCGCGAGCAGGGTCCGCGCCACACCCCGCCCGCCGAACGCCGGGTCGACGAACAACTGGTCCACCTCGCCGCGCTCCAGCTTGCTCCAGGGCTCGAGCGCGAGGCTCGCGAAGCCCGCGGGAGCGTCGTCGACAACCGCGAGGAGCGTATGGGTGTGCTCGATCAGGAGCTGGTGCTGCTCGATCGAGCGGGCGCCGACCCAGGCGTCCAGCTGGGCGGCGTCGTAGTGCTCGGCCGCGGATCCACGGATCGCACGCAGGCTCAGCGCGTAGAGCTCGGCGGCGTCCTCCGGGGTCGCCCGCCGGAGCTCACCGGGGCGGGGGGACGGCCCGGTCGGCGAGAGGTCTGCTGGCTGCGTCACCCGGTGACCGTACCCCTGGCTCGACAACCACCGGCTCGGCGTCCTCTGATGTCCCTGTTTCGCCGATCTCCAGCCGGGAATCCGACTCCGACCGGAGGAGGTCACGATGACACGGTGCCCGGAGGACCTGCGCCTGGAGGTCGACGATCACTAGGCCGCCGACGCCGAGCGCGACGCCCACCAGCGGCCGCGCCACCCCTGAGACCAGGCTCACCATCGCCGTGACCGGCCCGACCGGCACTCTCGGCGCCGGACTGCTGCCGCTGCTGGAGTCCGACGACCGCGTCGCCCGCGTCGTCGGCCTCGCCCGCCACCCGGTCTCCCCCGATCCGGACAGCAAGCTCACCTACCACCAGGGCGACGTCCGCGACCCGGACGATCTGCACACCGCCTTCGACGGCGCGGACGCCGTCGTCCACCTGGCGTTCGTAGTCGTTCGCGCGGCGTCGCCGGAGACCACGCGGCAGATCAACATCGACGGGACGCTGCAGGCGTTCCGGGCGGCCGCGGCAGCGGGCGCGCGGCGGTTCGTCTTCGCGTCCTCGCTGGCGGCCTACGGTTTCCACCCGGACAACCCGGTCTGGCTGACCGAGGACTGGCCGACCCGCCCGGCCGCGCGCCTCTGGTACGCCCAGGAGAAGGCCGAGCTGGAGACCCGGCTGGCCGACGAGGCCGCCCGCCATCCGGAGACCGACGTCTACGTGGTGCGTCCGTGCGCGGTCGCCGGTCCGCGGTTCGTCGGGGCGAAGGGCCCGGCCTGGGCGCAGCGGCTGCTGTCGCGGCTGCGCGACCCGTCGGGTCGCGTACGGCGGCTGCCTCCGCTCCCGGTGCCGGCCCCGGCGATCGACGTGCAGTTCGTGCACGCCGACGACGTCGGGCAGGCGCTCCACCGGTGTGCGCTGGGTACCGGGCCGGCAGGCGCATACAACCTGGCCGGCGACGGTGTGGTGAACCTCGCCGAGGTCGCCAGGGCGGTGGGCCTGCGGCCGATTCCGATCCCCGCGCGGGTGGTCAGGCCCGCGGTGCGCGCAGCGATGCGCCTGCCGCTGCCCGGGGCGCTGACCTGGCTGGAGTTCGCGGTCCGACCGGGTTTCCTGGACACCTCGAAGGCCCGCGAGCAACTGGGTTGGGCGCCGCGCTACACCGGCCTCGACGCGATCCGGGACACCGTCGGTCAGTAGTAGTCGCTGCGCTCGCCGCCGTACCAGCCGTAGCCGCACAGCCGACGGTCGTAGCCGCCGAGCGCCACCGGGTCGCCGTCCTCGCAGGTCCCGTCGGCGCCGGCGAACCCCACGACCTTGAACATGAACGTCTGCGTCCCGCAGTCGACCCGCTCGATCGGCACCCACGCGTCCTTCAACGACTTCAGGCACTCCCCCGGGCCGGCGATGTTGCCGCCGTCTCCCTGTCCGAGGCAGGCCACCATCCCGGTCTTCACCGGGTGCAGCACGCGGCTGAGCGTGCCGGCCGGGCACGGCGGATCGCTGGCCGGGGTGCCGCGGACGACCCCGGTGACGGTGGCGAACCAGCCCTTCGTCGCGCACGGGGTCTCGACGATCCGGTCGTTGGGGGCGGTCGTCGAGTTGGCCCGGATCACGCTGACGCAGTCGCCGGTGACCAGTTGACCCTGGCCGCCGCCGGGATCGCCGGGGTGCGGGGCGGCCAGCCTCCGGACGCAGGCGATCTGCTCGGAGCGGTCGGCGGGTGCGACCCAGTGGACGTCGTCGGTGTCGTCGGGGCAGCGTCCGACGGCTTGTGTCTCCTGGGCTGCGGTCACGTCGACGACCGCGGTGATCTTCGCTTGCGCATCGGATGCGTCGCAGCCGATCAGTTCGAACGTCTTCCGTTTGTCGTCGGCGAGCCGGTCGGTGGCGGACGGGCTGCCGGTGGGCGCCGCGGTCGGACCGTCGACCTGGTGCAGGCACCGGCCGACGGCCCAGGTGTTCTCGGCGGCCGCGCGGGCCTCCGGCCCGCCGCCGAGGTACCAGACCCCGGGGCCGGCGCTTCCCGTGNCCGCCGAGGTACCAGACCGCGGTGCCGGCGCTTCCCGTGATCAGCAGGGCGGTGACCCCGAGCGCGATGATCGGTACGGCCCGGCCGGGTACGGCCGCGAACGTCGCTGATCCGGACGCCACGGAGCGGGGCGCCGACGTGACAGGCGCGCGCCGCGGCCGGATCGCGGCACGGGCCATGGCGAGCACCACGACCAGCGCGACCAGCGCGCCGACGCCGATCAGCGCGTAACCCCCGAGCCGCCGGGTGCGGTACTTCGCCGCGAGCTTCTCCGGAGTGACCGTCTCGTTGTACTCGGTCCGCGACTTCGCCTCGTCACCGCCGCCCAGGCAGACGTCCCCCTCGCCCAGCTCCTGGTCGCCGCATTTCGGAACGTAGTTCGCCATCAGCAGGGTGGATTCCCGCTCCAGCTCGGCCGTGGTCCGCGTGTTCTCTCCGACGACCCACACGCCCGGCGCAGCCAGTAACCCGGCTACGAGCAGGCCGATGATCCACCCCACGACTCTGCGGTTCACAGGGACGATTTCTAGCAGTCCGCCCTCCGTCGGCCGCGCCACCACCGGGTGGAAAGCTGGGCCACTGTGACCGACGCTCCTGTTCCCGCTCCCCGGCCGGCCGCCGGTGACCCGCAGACGCCCGGCGCGCACGACCGCAGCGTCACCACCGCCCAGCCGCCGCAGTGCCCCACCCGCACCCGGCTCTACCAGCAGGGACGCATGACCGCCGAGGGCTTCCCGGCCGAGGAGATCAGCGACCGCCTGGCGTCCGCGCCGGACGCCGTCGTCTGGCTGGACCTGCACGAGCCGAACGAGGCCGACCTCGGCATCGTCGTCCAGGAGTTCGGCCTGCACCCGCTCGCGGTCGAGGACGCCATCCAGGACGAGCAGCGCCCCAAGCTCGACCGCTACCCCACCCACCTGTTCGCCAACATGTACGCGGTGGCCTTCGACGCGGAGTCCGCGGACCTCAGCGCCACCGAGATCAGCGCGTTCGTCACCCCGCGGGCGCTGATCACGGTGCGCAAGTCCGCGTTCGACGTCGACGCACTGCAGGACCGGTGGGACGCCAGCCCGGAGCTGGCCTCCGGCGGCGTCGGGTTCCTCGTGCACGGCTTGTTGGACGCCGTCGTCGACGGGCAGTACGACGTGTCCGAGCAGCTGGACGACACGCTCGACGACCTCGAGGACCAGGTGTTCGTCCCCCGCCGCGACGCCGGCACCGACATCCGCCGCCGCGCGTTCGAGCTGCGTCGCGTCGTCCTGCAGCTGCGCCGGCTGGTCGCGCCGATGCGGGAGGTCGTCGAACGGGTCCTGCGCAACACCGGCGAGCACCATCTCGCACACGACTTCCTCACGCCGTACTACGAGGACGTCCACGACCACGTGCTCCGGGCCGCCGAGACCGTGGAGAACGCCCGCGACCGGATTGCCAGCATCCTGGAGAGCGAGCAGAACATCCAGGGCCAGCAGCTCAACGAGGTGACCAAGAAGCTCGCCGCGTGGGCGGCGATCATCGCGGTGCCGACCGCGGTCACCGGCTACTACGGCCAGAACGTTCCGTACCCGGGGTTCGACCAGCACTGGGGGTGGATCACGAGCACGGCGGTGATCGTGATCCTTTCCGCGGGGTTGTGGTTGCTGCTGCGCCGGCGCAACTGGCTCTGAGCTTCGCTCCTGCAGCCCTCGCTCCCAAAGTCCGACAGAGTTCGCGAATTACACGAAGTTCACGTGTTTTGACGCCATTTGCGCGGATACACGGGGACCGCGCGTTCCGCCGACGAGCATCTCGGGGTACAGCTAGGCCACCCCTGGGAGACCAGGCCGAGATGCCGCCGCGTGGTCACGAGGCCGCTCCCCGCAGCAGGGCACTGTCTGCGTCGTGGTAGCCACGGCCCCGGTTCGCGCAGTCCAACGTGTACACACGCACTCTGTTTTGGAACGGAGCCTCGTTGTGAAAGCGAAACTCTTCCGCAGTGCGATCCTCGCCGGCGCGGTTGTTGCCGGTCTCGCGGCCGGTGCGCCGGCCGCCTACGCCGAGACGTCCGGAACGGAAACACCGAGCCCGAGTGGAGCATCGGTGATGCCGGGCACCGTGTCCGGTTCCTTCCCGGGCTTCGGGCAGCACGGAACGTCGACCCCGCCGTCCGGCTCGTGGTGGGTCGGCTTCTACATCGTCTTCGGCGCGAACGGGCCACAGATCATCCCGGCAACCAACCCGAGCCAGGGACAGCCGGATCAGGGGACGACCAGCCCCTCACCGACGCCGACACCGACTACCGGAACTCCGACTACGGGAACCGACACCGGAACCACGCCGACGACCGGAACCGACACCAGCGGGACCGACACCGGCACGGACACCACCCCGGCCACCGGCACTGACACCACCGGGACCGACACCGCCGGAACCGGAACCGACACCGGGACCGGCACCACCCCGACCACCGGAACCGACACCGGGACCGGCACCACCCCGACCACCGGAACCGACACCGGGACCGGCACCACCCCGACCACCGGAACCGACACCGGGACCGGCACCACCCCGACCACCGGAACCGACACCGGGACCGGCACCACCCCGACCACCGGAACCGACACCGGGACCGGCACCACCCCGACCACCGGAACCGACACCGGGACCGGCACCACCCCGACCACCGGAACCGACACCGGGACCGGCACAGACGCGGGCACCGGCACAGACGCGGGCACCGGCACCACCCCGACTACCGGCACTGACGCGGGCACCGGCACAGACGCGGGCACCGGCACAGACGCGGGCACCGGCACCACCGGGACCGACGCCGGCACGGGCACCACCCCGGCCACCGGGACCGACGCCGCTGGCACCGACGCCGGCACCACCCCCGCGGCGGGAGCCGACGCCACCGGCGCCACCCCGGCAGGCACCTGACCTCGACGCCCGGGACCGATCACCCCGGCTGACGCCGGGCAGTCGAGTCCACACGGGTTGGCAGCTGAGACACGATCGACCCGAAGCGCCCCGACGCGGCGGCTGACGCCCCGCGTCGGGGCCGACCTCGGGCTGCGGGAGTTCGCCGTCAGCCAGGCGTGCGTCCCGGAACGGTCACGTGCCCGGCACGTACGGCGGCGCGACGCCCCAGCCCCAGCGGGGCACCGGCGCCTGCTGCACCACGTCCGCGCCGGGCGCGGAGTTCGCCAGCGCGATCCGCGTCCCCCACTCGACGTAGCCGACGAACGCGGCGCGGAACTCCGGGTCGTCCGGCAAGCCGGCGTCGTCGGCCGCCAGGCTCATCAGCGACGCGAAGCGGTTCCGCTGCTCGGCGCTGATGCCGAGGTTGACGTGCTTGTTCACCATGCGGTGGTAGCCACCGTGGGAATCGGTGTAGTCGGCGGGGCCACCGAAGACCTCGCTCCACCACGCGGTGACGTGGGTGCGGTGCTCGTCGGTCACTCCGCCGGGGAACAGCGGGGACAACAGCTCGTCGTGCTCGACGCGGTCGTAGAAGGCGTTGATCAGCCGCTCGAACGCCGCTGATCCACCGGCCCAGTCGAAAAGCGTGGGAGTCTCTGTCACCTGCAACACTGTAATCATTGCCCGCGCTCGACGGTGGCCGAACGGCTGATCCCCGCGCAGCTCTCGAACGCATTCGCGACGACGGAACCGGCTCTCGCCAACGCAGACCAACTCCGACGGCCGCCCGTCACCGTCGGGCAGAAAGTCACCGCCGGACAACCGATCGGCGTCGCGGGCACCAGCGGCCACTCCTCCGGCCCGCACCTGGTTCCGAGATCCATTCAGGACTGGAGGCGAGTCCTGTCAACGCCCTCGACCCGCCAACCTTCCTAGCCGGCCGCGGAGTCTCACTCCATGCCGAGACCCGGTTGAGCAATCCACGGCCGGCGGCGCTCCGCCATGCGGTTTGCGTTTTGGGGTAGGGCGGGCCTTGGGGTCCAGATCTTCATCAATCCCAGCATCGGGGCCTTGAAAGGTGAAAGCGGTCGAGCTAGAGATCGCGCCGGGCGTACAGGCGTGCGGAGAGCGTGGTGGAGGCGAGTCCGAAGATGCTGAGGGTCGCGATCGCGGTGATCGCGGCGACGGCGAGCCGGGCGGGGCTGGCGTCGTCGAGCCACGACAGCACTGCGGCGCGGACAGCGGGGAACCCCCATGCTCCGAATACGACGGCCATGACGATGGCGGGAGGGAAGATGGCGACGATGCGAATCGGGCCCGGGCCGGTCGCGAAGTACGCGGGTAGTTGGGTGGCGAGCAGCGTGCCGATGAGTGTGACGCTGGCGGCGGCGACGGTGGCGGCGACGGCCCAGTCGAACTCGGCGCCGAAGGCGAGCGCGGCAATCGGAGCCAGGAGGGTCCCTGCGACGGTGAATGCGATCAGCATCAGTAGGCAGGTCGCATGACGGCCGAGGACGACGTGCTGGCGCCGGATGCCGAGCGCGGTGTAGAGGGTGTCGAGGCGGCCGCGTTCGTCGTTCCCGAACAGGTGATGCACGGTGTTGAGGACCACCAAGCAGGACATCGTCGGGATCAGCGGGTACGGGCTCAGGAGCACTGCGCTGGACGCCAGGTTCGCGACGACGACGATCGCCCCAGGGATGATCAAGAACTTCGCGTTGGGCCGCATGGACCGCAGGTCCAGGCCGACGAAGCGGGCAATGGCATACATGTCAGGGCTCCTCGTCTCTGGGCCGCATATGATGAACGACGATCCGCTCGATCGTTGGGGTCTCGATCTGGACGCCCGGCCCGAACCCGGCGGTGTCGGCGGTGCGGATGATGCCGTCGAAGTTGTGCTGGCCGCGGCGCAGGCCCCGGATCAGTGGTGTGTTCTCCGCGGTGAGGTCCGTCAACGCTCCTTGAATATGGGCGAACTCCTCGACGAGTTCGTCCACGGCGCCGGAGTAGACGACCTGGCCGCCATCGACGAACACCAGGTAGTCGGCGAAGTGCTCCAGGTCGCTGGTGATGTGCGTGGAGAACAATAGCGACGCATCCTGACGGCGCATGTGCTCGCGCAGAAGGTCGACGAGGTCGGCGCGCGCGGCCGGGTCGAGACCGCTGGTGGGCTCGTCCAGGATCAGCAGATCGGGATGGTTACCCATCGCCAGCGCGATCATCAGCTTGTTGCCCTGGCCCCGCGACAGCTTGTTCACCCGCTCGTCGGCCCCCAGTCTTAACCGGCGGCACAACCGGTCGAACCAGTCCTGGTCCCAACCGGGTCGAGACGCGGCATAGACGGCCGCCGCGTCACGGACACGCCAGTACGGCAACACGAACGGCTGGTCGAACACGACCCCGACCTCGCCGATCGGCGGCATCGCGATCCTTCCCGCATCCGCGCGGACGAGCCCGAGCAGCGTCCGCAGCGTCGTCGTCTTGCCCGAGCCGTTGGCACCGACCATTCCGGTGACGAATCCCCGCGGAACACGAAGGTCCAGCGGGCCGAGCGTGAAGTCTCCGCGGCGCTTCACGAGCCCGACGGTCTCCACCACGTGCTCTGTCGTGTTCATCGCTCCCACTCCTCCGCGAGCATCGCGGTCAGCTCCTCCAGCGAGACCAGCCCGGTGTGCCGGGTGCGGGCGACGATCTGCCGCAATCCGGCCCGGGCCCGCTCCAGCGAGCTCCGGCGGGCCTCGTCCGGGTCGATCTGTGCGACGAACGAGCCCTTGCCGGGCACGTTCACGATCAGCCCTTCGGCGGCCAGGTCGTTGTACGCCCGCGTGGTCGTGATCAGGCTGACCCGCAACTCTCCGGCCAGCGCGCGCAATGACGGCAGCGGCGTCCCGGCCGCGAGCTCCCCGGCCATGATCTGCTGTCGAATCTGCTCAACGATCTGCTCGTACAGGGGTACTCCGGGGACAGGCGAGACGATGACGTGCATCCGCGAAGCCTCCAACACCTCTACTGTCTATATTCAGTATGGACAGTAGTCGCCTGCGGGGTCAAGGGGGCGAGGTCGCGCTGGCCTGCGAAGCCGGCCGAGGTACAGACCGGCACCCGCGTTGTTTCGTTTCTGAACTGAACCGTCGCTACGGTCACCACAGGCCCCGGGCTCAGCCGTACGCAGTGACAATCACGAGATCTTGGGTACCCGCACCGGCGACGGCGACGAGACACACGCCGCGGGGCCGGCCGGGGCCTGAACCGATGACTCAGCCGCAAGCTCCGCGAGGGTCTCCCGCGTAGCCCTGCCGCCTAGCTGCCGGACCTGGCCGGTTTCCGCGCCCGCGCTCAGACGAGGGAAAGAGTCAGCGGCCGGTGATCAGATCGCGCATCGTCGCGTCGTACGGATACTGCCCGTCGATCTCGCTGACCGCGGTGAGCCGGTCGAGCTCCTCGTCCGTGAGGCTCCAGCCGGTCGCGCCGAGGTTGTCCTCCAGCTGATCGAGCCGGGACGCGCCGATGATCGGCGCGGTCACGCCCGGCCGCTGCGCGACCCAGCGGAGCGCCACCTGCGCAACGCTCTTCCCGCGTGCCGCGGCGATCTCCTGGAGCGCGTCGATGATGCCCCAGGTGTGCTCGTTCGCGTAGACGGACCAGGTCTCGCTCCAGCCCTCCTTCTCCGCGGTCTCCACCCGCGAACCGGCCGGCGGCCCGGACATGTCCCGGGTGTAACGACCGGACAGCCACCCACCGCGCAGTGGCGACCAGGGCACGACGCCCAGGCCTTCCTCCTGGCAGACCGGGATCAGCTCCCATTCGGTGGCGCGCGCCAGCAGGTTGTACTGCGGCTGCAGCGTGAGGAACCGTTCGTAGCCGAGCGCCCGGCTCACGTCGAGCGCCTTCTGCAGCTGCCAGCCGGTCACGTTGCTCGCCCCGATGTACCGGACCTTGCCGGCGGTGACCAGGGCGTCCAGCGTCGAGAGCGTCTCCTCCAGCGGCGTGGCCCGGTCCCACGCATGGATCTGGTAGAGGTCGACGTAGTCGGTCTGCAGGCGGCGGAGGCTGGCGTCGATCGAGGCCATGATGTGCTTGCGGCCCAGTCCGACGTTGTTGACACCGGGGCCCGACGGCATGCGCACCTTGGTCGCGATGACCCACTGGTCGCGGTCGCGGCCCTTCAGCCAGCGGCCGGTGACCTCCTCGGAGGCGCCCTCGCCGTAGACATCGGCGGTGTCGATGAAGTTGCCTCCGGCGTCGGCGAAGGCGTCGAGCATGCGGCGGCTGTCGGGCTCGTCGGCCTCGCGGCCGAACGTCATCGCGCCGAGGCACAGCTCGCTGACGGTGGTCCCGGATCGTCCGAGGTATCGGTATTCCATGTCCGGAAGTCAAACGCCTGGAGCGCACTCCAGGTCAAGCCGTCGGCGCTCAGTCCGGCGTCGTCAGCGCCGAGGTGGACGCGCAGACGCGGCTGACCTGCTGGGAAAGCTCTTGTGCCCGGTCGAGCCTGGCCCGGGTGATCTCGGTCCACTCGTCGACCACCCGCAACTGCGCTCGCATGACGTCGGCGCGGGCGGCGTCGACGGCCGAGGTCGCCGCCACGACGTCGGCGCGCGGGCCACCCTCACGGGTCACCGCGGCGAGTTCGGCGGCGCGCGCCGCGAGTCGCTGCACGCTCCCGGCGAAGTCGTCGAGGATGGCAGCGCACCGGGCCTGGGCGACACCGTCCTCCGCGTCGGCGACCACGCAGGCCTCGGTGAGCGCCTCCCGCTGCGCACGCTGGGCCTCGAGCAGTTCCGGCAGGGACGGTTCCGCCGCCATCGTCAGTCCTCTCTTGGGTCACGCGGAGGCGGCTCGCCCCACCTCGTCCTCGTGCTCCGGCGGTCCGGGTCGACCGACAGTTACCCGTTCCGATCGGCCGCCGCCGACCGGGGTTGAGCATTCTGCTCCGGGCAGGCACCCGCCCTGCACCTGTCACACGGTTTGAGACAATCGGTCGGTACGTCCCCTCACCTTCGCGGAGTTGACCCCGGCATGCGCCTGATCCTGATCCGCCACGGCCAGACTCCGTCGAACGTCGCCCACCTGCTCGACACCGCTGTGCCGGGACCGGGGCTGACCGAACTGGGCCACGAGCAGGCGGCGGCTCTGCCGGAGGTGCTCGCCGACGAGGACATCGACGCGATCTACGTCTCCACGCTGGTCCGCACGCACCTGACCGCGGCGCCGCTGGCGGCCGCCCGCGGTCTGCAACCGCTGGTCCGGGACGGCCTGCGGGAGGTCGCCGCGGGCGACCTGGAGATGCGCAGCGACGAGGACGCGGTCCACACCTACCTGACGACGCTCTTCGGCTGGTCGCAGGGGGACCTCGAGCTCCGGATGCCGGGCGGCGAGAACGGCGTCGAGGCCCTCGGCCGGTTCGACGCGGTCGTGGACGAGGCGGCGGCGAGCGGCGCCGGCTCGGTGGCCATGGTCAGCCATGGTGCGGCGATCCGGGCGTGGGTCGCGGCGCGTGCGGTCAACGTCGACGTCGAATGGGCAGCCGAGCACGCGCTGAGCAACACCGGCGTCGTCATCCTGGAGGGCTCGCCGACCGACGGCTGGAAGGCGCTGACCTGGGAGGGCAACGCGGTCGAGCTACCGGAGGCCGACGTCGACAGCGGACCAGCCGGGCAGCCGGTCCACGATCAGGCGGGGCGGTGACCGGCTCCGGAGGAGCCGCGCACAGCTGCTGGCCTCGGCGCCGCGCTGAGTAGCCGAATCGAGCCGATCCGCATCGCTCTATTGTCCGCCTACTCATAGATGTAGTACACCTACTATCAACGGAGGTACCCGTTCGACTTCTGGGGTAGCCATGTTCCTGCTGAGCGAGGAGGCGACCGAAGTGACGGCCGCCGACGACTTCGACCGCACGATCGACGTCCGGGACCTCCGGATGCGGTACGGGAAGACCGATGTTCTGACCGGCGTGACGTTCAGCGCCCGGCCGGGCGAGGTCATCGTGTTGCTCGGCCCGAACGGCGCCGGCAAGACGACGACGATCGAGATCCTCGAAGGATTTCGGATGCGGTCCGCCGGAGAGGTCACCGTGCTCGGCGCGGACCCCGCCCACGAGGGGGAACGCTGGCGCGCACGGATCGGCATCGTGCTCCAGTCGTGGCGCGACCACAGCCGCTGGCGGGTGAGCGAGTTACTCGAGCACCTCGGGATGTACTACCGGGCGTTCGCGGCCGACTCCGACCGCCGGCCGTGGAACGTGGGCGACCTGCTCGACGCCGTCGGGCTGAGCAGCCAGGCCAACGCGAAGATCGGTTCGCTCTCCGGCGGTCAGCGGCGGCGGTTCGACGTGGCCATCGGCATCGTCGGCCACCCGGAGTTGCTGTTCCTCGACGAGCCGACCGCGGGCTTCGACCCCGAGGCGCGCCGCGAGTTCCACGACCTCGTCCACGAGATCGCCGACGACGACACCACGATCCTGCTCACCACCCACGACCTCGACGAGGCCGAGAAGCTGGCGGACCGGATCCTGATCCTCGCCGGGGGCACGATCATCGCCGACGGCTCGCCCGACGCGCTGTCGCGCCAGGTGTCCAGCCAGGCCGAGGTGCGCTGGAGTCTCGACGGCACGCGGTACGTGCACTCCAGCGACAACGCGACCGCGTTCGTGCGCGACCTGTTCCGGCAGCACGACGAACGGATCACCGATCTCGAGGTACGCCGCGCCAGCCTCGAGGACACGTACATGGCGATGGTGCGGCAGTTCGAGGCCGGCCGCCGGGACGCCGCGGTCCGCGAGTTCGAGGTGGTGACCCGATGAACCCGACCCTGAGCGCCGTCCGCGCCGGGCTGATCCGCGGCCGGATCGAGCTCCGGCAGACGCTGACCACTCCCCAGGACCTCTTCAGCCACGTGCTACCCAGCGTCATCTACGTAGCGGTCATGTTCTTCACGCGCGGCTCGACGCTGCCGGGCACCGACTTCTCGCTCGGCTCCCGCACGCTGGCCAGCCTGATCGGCATGACCGTGGCGTTCAGCGGCGTCATGACGATGATGATGACGCTGGCGGTCGAACGTGAGGACGGAACGCTGCTGCGGGCCAAGGCCGTGCCCGGCGGCACGGTGGGCTATCTGGTCGGCAAGATGGTCATGGTGGCCGCGATGACGCTGATCAACATCCTGATCTTCCTGGTGCCGAGCGTGTTCTTCCTCGACGGCCTCGCGATCGGCAGCGTCTCGGGCTGGCTGACGCTGCTCTGGGTCCTGGCCCTCGGGCTCGTCACGATGCTGCCGCTCGGCGCGATCTTCGGCGCCGTGCTGACCCATCCGCGCAACGCCGGGCTCGTCACGCTGCCGTTGATGGGGGTGATCGCCCTCTCCGGGGTCTTCTACCCCATCGACGGTTACCCGGGGTGGCTGCAGACCATCGGGCACCTCTTCCCGGTGTACTGGCTGGCGCTCGGCACTCGCGCGGCCTTGCTGCCGGACAGCATGGCCGCGGTGGAGAGCGCCGGCTCCTGGCAGCACCTGGAGACGCTCGGTGTCCTCAGCGCGTGGGCGGTGGTCACGCTGATCGCGGCGCCTATCGTGCTTCGGAGGATGGCGCGCCGGGAGTCCGGCTCCACCGTGGCGGTGCGGCGGGAACGGGCGCTCCAGCGCGCCGCGTGAGGGAGACATGGACAAGAAGGACAGCCACGAGACGATCTACAACCGGATCGCGATGCTGCGGGCCGAGCGTGGCATCTCGCGGCGCGAGCTGGCCGAAGCGCTCGGCGTGCACTACCAGACGGTGGGTTACCTGGAGCGTGGCGAGTACAGCCCGTCCCTGCACCTCGCGCTGCGGATCGCCGAGTACTTCGAGGTGGCGGTGGAGGTGGTGTTCTCCACCTCCCCGTTCCCCCGCCTGGGCAGTTCGCGCCGCTCGGCCTGAGTCCCGCCTCAGTGAGCGGGCAGGCCGGGCCGGGCGCTCGGTGGGTCGTCGGGAGTGATCGCGCGGCGGTAGCGCTCGGCGAGCCGGCCGACCGCCTCGACGAGCTCGGGACCGTCCACGACCGTGAAGTCCGCGTCGAGCAGACCGAGGTAGTGCGCGAGCCGCTGCGGGTTGTCCGAGCCGGGCGTGAACTCGCACCGGTCCGGGCCGAGTGGCTGCACGTCGACCGGTACCGGAATGCGATCCCGGACGTACTCCGCGGGCGCGTGCACGATCACCCGGGCCCGGTAGTGCCAGGGCGCCGCGCCAACGCTCCGGGCCACGGCGGCGGTGATCTCCGCGTCCGGCGGCAGCGCCCGCGGGGTGAAGCGCGGGCCGCCCGGCGTGCGGGGCGTGATCCGGTCGGCGCGGAACGTCCGCCAGTCCGCCCGATCGGTGTCCCAGGCCACCAGGTACCAGCGGCTGCGGTCGTGGACGAGGCGGTACGGCTCGACGTCCCGCCGGGTCTCGGTGCCGTCGTGCGACCGGTAGTCGAAGCGGAGCCGCTCGTGGTCACGGCAGGCGCCGGCGATCGTCGTGAGCACCGCCGAGTCGACCCGCGGGCCGGACACGGGCATCGGCAGCGCGAACTCCCGGAAGGCCGCGGCCCGGTGACGCAGCCGCGCCGGCAGCACTTGGTGCACCTTGGCCAGTGCTCGCACCGAGGTCTCCTCGATCCCGGCGACCGAGCCGCCCGCGGCGGTACGTAGTCCGACGACGACGGCGACGGCCTCCTCGTCGTCGAGCAGCAGTGGCGGCAGGGCGGCACCGGTGCCCAGTCGGTAGCCGCCGGCCACCCCGGGGCGGGCGTCCACCGGGTAGCCGAGGCCGCGCAGGCGCTCGACGTCCTTACGGATCGTCCGCGCAGTCACCTCGAGCCGCGCCGCGAGCTCCGCCGAGGTCCAGTCACGACGGCTCTGCAAGAGCGACAGCAACCGCAGCAGGCGTCCGGAAGTTTCTTGCATGCCCACCATCTTCGCTGCAATTGCGGAACGAACTGATCCGCAATGGACTCTACCGTCGCTCTCGACACCAACTCAGAGGGAGACGCACGATGAGCGAGGCCGTCCGACCGTTCCGAATCGCTGTTCCGCAGTCCGACCTCGACGACCTGCATGCGCGCCTCGCGGGCGCCCGCTGGCCCGCCGAGTCGCCCGGCGAGGGCTCCACCCGGGGAGTGTCGCTGGCCCACCTCCGGGAGCTGGCCGACCACTGGCGGACGACGTACGACTGGCGGGCCGCGGAGGCCGAGCTGAACCGCTATCCACAGTTCGTCACCGAGGTCGAGGGCCAGCGCATCCACTTCCTGCACGTGCGGTCGGCGCGTCCGGACGCCACCGCGCTGATGCTCACGCACGGGTATCCGAGCTCCCCCGCCGAGTTCCTGGACCTGATCGAGTTATTGACCGCGGACTTCCACCTGGTCGTGCCGTCGCTGCCGGGGTACGGCTTCTCGACACCGCTGTCCGGAGCGGGCTGGACGTTGAGCCGGACCGCGCGGGCGTGGGCGGAGATCATGCGCCGGCTGGGCTACCCGCGCTACGGGGTGCACGGCGGGGACATCGGCGCCGGCGTCTCCGGCGCGGTCGCGGCGATCGACGGTGACCACGTGCTCGGCATCCACGTGGTGACCGAGCCGTTGACGGCTGCGGCCACCGCGACGTTCATCCCGGGAATGGCCGACAACCTCGACGAGTCCGACCCCGTCGACAAGCTGATCCTGGACCGGATGGCCGCGTTCCGCGACGAGGGCTCGGGCTACCTGGCCATCCAGAACAGCCGCCCGCAGACGATCGCTTACGGGCTCAGCGATTCGCCGGTGTTCCAGCTCGCCTGGATCGCCGACAGCTTCGAGGCGTGGACGCAGCTGCCGGTTGACCGCGATCGGCTGCTGACCAACGTCAGCCTGTACTGGTTCACCGGTGCGGGGTCGGGCGCCGCGCACACGCTCTACGACCAGGCGCACTCGTCGGACTGGGGCGGGCCCGTGTCGGCGCCGCAGGGGTTCGCGGTCTTCGGTGCCGACGAGACGGTCCGGCGGCTCGTTCCCGCCCCCGAGGGGACGCACTGGACCGAGTTCGCCCACGGCGGGCACTTCCCGGCGCTGGAGGCACCGGCCGATCTCGCCGCCGACCTGCGGGCGTTCTTCGGGCCGCTGTCCTGATCTCCGGTTCCTCCCGCCTCGGCCGGCCGTCGGATATTCGACGGCCGGCCGAGGCGGACGCCGGTAACGTCGCCGTCGCAGCGCACCCACCACGCCGGCCGGGCGAGGAGGAGGACGATGAGCACGCCGGGATTGTCGATCGGGGTCATCGGCGGGGGGATCGGCGGTCTGAGCGCGGCGTTGTCCCTGCGGGCGGCGGGCTTCGACGTGCACGTGTACGAGCAGGCGTCCGCGCTGGGTGAGGTGGGTGCCGGCGTCCAGGTCAGCCCGAACGCCTCCCGCATCCTGCACCGCCTGGGGCTGGGTCCCGCGCTCGCACGCACCGGCGTCGAACCGCTGGCCATGCACCAGCGTCGCTGGGACGACGGCCGGACGCTCCTGCGTACGCCCCTGGCCGAGCGGCTTCGAGCCCGATTCGGCTTTCCGCACTACCAGATGCACCGCGCGGACCTGCTCGCCGCGCTCGCGGCTGCGCTGCCCGCCGAGCGGATCCACCTCGGACACCGGCTGGTCGACGTCGTCGACCACGGCGACGTCGTGGAGGCGCGATTCGCCGGCGGGCAACGGGCCGAGGTCGACGTGCTGGTGGGCGCCGACGGCATCCACTCCCCCGTCCGTGCCGCGCTGTTCGGACCCACCCAGCCCCGGTTCACCGGCTGCGTCGCCTACCGCGGGCTGGTCCCGGCCGAGCGGCTCGAGCACCTCTCGCTGGAGGTCACCGCGCAGATCTGGATGGGGCCCGGCCGGCACTTCGTGCACTACTTCGTCGCCGGTCGGCGGCTCGTCAACTTCGTCGCGGTCGTCGAACAGGACAGCTGGACCCGGGAGTCCTGGACCGACGCCGGCGACGTCGCCGACGCGCTCGCCGCGTTCGACGGCTGGCACCCGCAGCTGCGGGAGATTCTGAAGGCCGTCGACGGGACGTTCGTCTGGGCGTTGTTCGACCGGGCGCCGCTCGACCGGTGGTCCAGCGGCCGGGTGACGCTGCTCGGCGACGCCTGCCACCCGATGCTGCCATTCATGGCGCAGGGCGCGGCCATGGCGATCGAGGACGGCGCCACGCTCGCCGCGTGCCTGGCCGACGCGGGAGCCGCCGGAAGCGCCGCGGACCCGGCCGAGGCGTTACGCCGGTACGAGCAACTCCGGCTCCCCCGCACCGCACGCCTGCAGGCGATGTCGGCGGAGAACAAGACACGCTTCCACCTGCCCGACGGGTCCGACCAGCACCAGCGCGACGCGCTGATGGCCGCCGGCCGGACGGACTTCTCCTTCGACGCGGTGGCCTGGATCTACGAACACGACGCCGGCGTGCTCTGAGACCGCCGGAGCGACCTCAGAGGAGCCCGAGCCGGAACACCTCGAACGCGGCTCCGTACGTGACGCCCAGGCGGCTGCCGATCTGCCGGGCGAAGCCCTCCAGGAATTCCTCGGCGTCGAAGTCCCCCGAGCCGAGACCGCGCAGGTAGACGGCGTGCGCCTCGAGCGACCGGACGCCCAGCCCGAACGTGTCAGTGGTGTCGACGCCGTGCTTGGACAGCGGTGAGCTCGCCGCCCACACCTCTCGGACGCCGCCCCACCGCTCCAGGCCCTCGTCGATCTGCTCGCGGAACACCCAGCGGTTCGCGGCGTCGCGCACGGCGTCCAGGACGGCCCGGCCGGTGACGATGTGGTCGGACATGTTCAGCGCGTCGCCGGTCTCGTCCCAGCTGTCCCGGAAGTTGTTCGTGATGACGATCTCCGGCCGGTACTCGCGGATCACCCGGCTCAACGTCCGGCGCAGCGGGATGCCGTACTCCAGGACGCCGTCGGGCAGCCCGAGGAAGTCGACCCGGGACACTCCGACGATCTCCGCGGACGCCCGCTGCTCCGCCTCCCGCGCCGGTCCGGCCTCGGCGGGGTCCATGCCGTCGATACCGGCCTCGCCGCTGGTGAGCAGCGTGTAGGCGACCTCTTTGCCCTGCGCGGTCCAACGGGCGACCGCCGCCGCGGCACCGAACTCCAGATCGTCGGGGTGAGCCACGATGGCCAGCGCGCGCTGCCAGTCCTCGGTGACGGGCTCGAGCGGATTCGGAACCGCAGGGGCGTCAGCAGTCATGGACCTATCTTGGTGGACCGGCGGTTGCCGCGTCAGCAGGCCCGACCCCCGTTTACACCATGATCCTGAGGAATCGGCAGCCGACCGAAGACCATTTCGGACGGCAGAGCAGGCCCTCGGTGGAGGTAATCGAGAGCGAGTCACGAGGAATGGTGGGACGACCTGGAGCCTCGTACTGTCGGGTGACGGCAAAGCCGGGACCGCGGGTCATGCGACGACGCAATCGACGGCGGGGTACAGGTCGGTCGACCAGCGTGGGAGTGGTGGTCATGGGCCCTCCTCAAAGTGAAACGGGCAGATAAAAGAAGCAGTAATCAACAGCCATGAGATTCGAGCGCTCTCGGTCAGCGCCAGACTTTGTATCGGAGCGCTTGGAGGTCGGGCTCGATGTAGTCCACGTCGTACAGGACCATGAAAACGGCACCGTTGGGCACGTTGGTGGCGAGCACGGTCCGCTTCCATGCCGGGGTCGAACAGGCGCGAACCGGCTCGGTGTAGGTCGGGTCGGTGCCGTCCTTGGACAGGAACGCCACCAGGAACGTCTGGCACCGGTCGCGGGGAACGCGCGGGTCACGGATGTGGGAAACGGCGATCGTCGTGCAGCGGGAGCGGGGCACCGTGATCGGTTTCGAAGCGACACGACCCGCCTCGTAGAACGCGATGTCTGGTCGGGTGGGCAGGCATCTGTTGCCGTGTCCTGCGCTGCTGGAGGCGGGTTGGTGGGCGGCGGCGGGGGTGAGGGGAGTCAGGGCAGCCAATCCGGCTGCCGCGAGTACGGTCGTGGCCGATACGAATCGTTTCATGAAAATTACTATCTTCTGTCCGGCGTTTTTTTATTCGTCTCATTTCTGACAGATTGCCGGATCCAGAATTGGCCTACCGGTTGCGTCCCGGGAAGTTCGTCGAAGAAATCCAAGAAAAGGTGTCCGATCGGCGCGCTCGCGTTCGTAGCAGGAGTACGGCCGCTCGTACGGGGGCGGCGCCCGCTGTCTCGACTCCACAGGAGATGACTTCCGATGCAGTACCTGGTTTCGGTGATCGACGACAAGGACAACCCCGGCAGCACGGACAGCAGGCCCGCCATCAGCGCGTTCAACGAGCGACTGATCGCCGAGGGTTACTGGGTATTCGCGGGCGGACTCGCGGACACCGACACCGCCACCGTCATCGACAACCGGGGCGAGCAGGCGGTGTTCAGCGACGGGCCGTTCGTGGAGTCGAAGGAGTACCTCGCCGGCGTCTGGGTGTGGGAGGCACCCGACTTGGATGTGGTGCTCAAACTCGCCGCCGAGGCGTCAAAGGTCTGCGACCGGAAGATCGAGGTGCGGCCGTTCCAGTGAGCGACCTCGAGGAGGCGATCACCCGGGCCCACCGCGGCGAGTGGGCACGAGTGTCGCCGGCCTGGCGCGGCGGTTCGGGGACCTCGACGTCGCCGAGGACGCGGCGGCCGAGGCGTTCGCGATCGCCGTCGAACGGTGGCCGACCGACGGGGTACCGCCCAACCCCGGCGCCTGGCTGACCACCACCGCCGCCGCGACCAACTGCGGTAGCGCACCCGATCACCATCCCGCGCGCGGCGGTGGCCGACCCCCGGGCCGCCCTGCCGATGCCTGCTGAGCCGAGGAGTACCGGCATGACCAGACCATTCCGCTTCGGGGTCGTGGCCCCGCTCACGACCGACCTGCCGACGTGGCTGGCCCACGTGCGCCGCATCGCCGACAGCGGCTACTCGACGCTGCTGATGCCGGACGTCCCGCGATGGCAACCCGCGCCCGGCCCCACGCTGGCCGCCGCCGCGGCCCTGACCGACCTGCGCGTCGGCACCTGGGTGTACGCCTCCCCGCTCCGCCCGGCGTGGATGACGGCGTGGGAAGCGCACTCGCTGTCGGTGCTCACCGACGGTCGCTTCGAGCTGGGCATCGGCACCGGCCGGCCGGGAATCGAGGACGAGCTCCGCGAACTCCGACTGCCCGCGGTCCCGCCGAGCGAGCGGCTGGCTCGGGTACGGGAGACCGTCAGCGCACTGCGAGAGCTCGACGGCCCCGACCGTCACACGCCGGTGGTGATGGCCGTCAGCGGTCCGAAGGCTCGGGCTCTGGCGGCCGACGTCGCGGACACGGTCACCTTCGCCCTGCACGAGGTGCCTCGGGGCGAGGTCGCGCGCCTGGCACACGACGTCCGCGCCGTCCGGGACCTCGAACTCGCGCTCCACGTACCGGTGGTCGGTGACACGGTCGCACCGTTCATGGCGCATCCCGCCACCGACCCTGCTGCGCTCCGCGCGATGGACTCGCTGGCGGTACTTCCGGCTGACCCGACGGCGGCCGCCGAGGAAATCCAGCGGCGACGGGAGGAGACCGGCTTCTCCTACTTCGTCTTCGGCGCCCACGTCGCCGACGCGTTCGCTCCGGTCGTCGCCGAGCTCGCCGGACGTTAGGGCGCGTTTCCCAGGCCCGCTCGTTTCAGCGGCGGGCCGACGGCTCGGCGGTCCCCGCGGCGTCCGAGGGCACGACGGCGTCGGCGGCTTGCGCCGGGGTCAACCGGGGGTAGAGCACCGCGATCAGCGCGACCCCCACCGCACCCCCGACCAGCTGCGCCGCGATGAACGCCGGTGCCGACGACGGGGCGATCCCGGCGAAGGTGTCGGAGAACATGCGGCCGACCGTGATCGCGGGGTTGGCGAAGCTGGTCGAGGAGGTGAACCAGTAGGCCGCGCCGATGTAGGCCGCGACGGCCGCCGGTGCGGTCGCGGCTCGGCCGGAGCGGGCGAGGGAGAAGATCACGAGCACCAGGCCGGCGGTGGCCACGACCTCGGCGAGCAGATGTGGGCCGGTGGCCCGCTCGGTGCCGCTGACGCTGACCGCAGGCTGGGCGAACATCGCGTTGGCCAGCACGGCTCCCGCGACACAGCCGACGATCTGCACCGGCACGTAGGCGGCGGCGGTACGCCACGGCAGCCCGCCGAACGCGGCGTCGGCCAGCGAGACGACCGGGTTGAAGTGGGCGCCGCTGACCGGTCCGAACATCAGGATGATCGCGAACAACCCGGCCGCGGTGGCGGCGGCGTTCTCCAGCAGCTGCAGCCCGACGTCGTCGGAGAGCTGCTGCGCCGCGATGCCGGATCCGACGACCAGCGCCGCGAGCAGCGCGCTACCCAAGCCCTCGGCGAGTAGTGGTCGGACCAGCGGAAAGGGGACCCGGCCCTTGACTCCAGACATGCGCACACCATACTTGGCTCAAGATTTATTGAGTCAATAGCGATTGAGGTGAATGTCGGGTGGGCGTGTCCGAGGACGTCCGGCGCCGGGCGGCGCTGCACGCCGCACTCGGCGAACCGGTCCGTCTGGCGATCGCCGACCGGCTCGCCTTCGGCGACGCTTCACCCGGCGAACTCGGCGCCGCGCTCGACGTCCCGACCAACCTCCTCGCCCATCACGTCCGCGTCCTGGAGGAAGCCGGAGTGATCCGGCGAGGCCGTTCGGAAGGCGACCGGCGACGCAGCTACCTCCGCCTGGCGCTCGACGACCCCCGGGTGGCTCGCCTGACCGCTCCGTTGCCGACGCCTCGGCGTGCGGCCGCTGATCAGACCGGCTCGAGCGCCGAGCGGGTCGTCTTCGTCTGCACTCGCAACTCCGCACGCTCGCAGCTGGCCACCGCCGCGTGGGCCCGCGTCAGCCCCGTACCCACCGCCTCGGCGGGAACCCATCCGGCGCCGCGGGTCCATCCGCGGGCCGTGCGCATCGCGCACCGGCACGGCCTGCACCTCGACGCCGCCGGAACCGCACGCCTCGACGAGGTCGTCCGCACCGGCGACCTCGTCGTCGCGGTCTGCGACAACGCCCACGAGGAACTCGCCGGCCCGTCGAGCCGCCTGCACTGGTCGATTCCCGATCCGGCGCCGCTCGATACCGACGAGGCCTTCGAAGCCGCCTACCAGCTGATCACCGAACGCGTCGACCGACTCGCCCACGCCGTCCACACCGACGCGCTCCCGGCCTGAACTCCGAGTAAGGAACCCCGTCATGGCTGACAAGCCCAGTGTCCTGTTCGTCTGCGTCCACAACGCCGGCCGCTCCCAGATGGCCGCCGGGTGGCTCACCCACCTGGCCGGCGACACCGTCGAGGTCCGCTCCGCCGGATCGGCCCCCGCCGACTCGATCAACCCGGTGGCGGTCGAGGCGATGCGCGAGGTCGGCATCGACATCACCGACCAGAAGCCGAAGATCCTCACCACCGACGCCGTCCAGGCCTCGGACGTCGTCATCACGATGGGCTGCGGCGACACCTGCCCGATCTTCCCCGGCAAGCGCTACGAGGACTGGGAGCTCACCGACCCGGCCGGCCAGGGCATCGAGACCGTCCGCGCGGTCCGCGACGAGATCCGCGGCCGCATCGAGAAGCTCCTCGCCGAACTGGGCGACGCGCCGCGCGCCTGACGCGTCGAGGGCTCAGCGTCGGGCGGTGACCGCGGTCGCCCGGTCCGGCGTCCGCGCCGACCGGGCGGCCGACACCGCCCACCGCGCCAGGAGCAGCACGGTGGTCACCTCGGCCAGCCCGAGCAGCCGCTCCACCCCGCCCAGCGGGATCGCCCGCCACCAGCGGACGCCCGTCCACGGCTCGGACAGCAGCGCCCAGAGAATCGGCGAGAAGCAGAGCAGCGAGGCCACCCCGCCCAGAGCGACCAGCCGCGCCGGACGCTGGGCACCCGGCCCGCGCTGGTGCGGCGCCGCGGCCAGCAGCGCGCCGGCGGGCAGGCTCAGGAACGCGAGTAGGCTCGCCGCCCGGTGGACGTCCCCGCTGAACGACGGACCCACCGCCCAGTTGTGCTTCTCGAACCACACCACGCCGACGAGCCCGGCGACCCACAGCAGGAGCGCCACCACCGCCCCCTGGCGTGCCACGCCGGCGCGCCGCAGCGCGGCCAGCACCGCCAGCGACCCCGCGGCGAGCAGCAGCGTCGCGACGTCGAACACCCAGCCGTTGGAGAGCAGCGCGTACGAACTGATCGTGCGGCGGGTCCACCCCAGCGCCGCCGACGGCGGCACCAGGTGCAGCAGCGCGTACAGGGCCAGCGACGCCACCACGCACCCGACGCCCAGGCCGGACAGCGTGAGCACGGCGCGGTATCGGTTCCTCATCGCCGTCCAGCGTGCCACTCGCCGGACGGCGGGCGGGCACGGGACCGTGCCCCCCGCGCGTCGCTCAGGCGACGACGTCCAGTACCCAGACGACGCCGAACCGGTCCCGGAGCATTCCGTAGAGCGGCGCCCAGCCGGCCGGTGCGAGGTCCTGGACGATGGTGGCGCGGTCGGACAGGCTCTTCCAGTAGGACGTGATCTCCTCGGCCGACGTGCCGCGGACCGAGACGAAGAACGCGTTCTGGCCGGGCTCCCACGGCAGGCTGCCCGGGACGTCGTAGGCCATCACCGCGAACCCGTCGGCGCTGCGGACCTGGCCCCACATGATCTCCTCCGCCGCGGCGGGGTCCTGCACATTCTGCGCGTCGGCGTAGCTGACGAGGGTGAGCTCGCCGCCGAAGACGCCTCGGTAGAACTCCAGCGCGGCGCGGGCGTCGCCGCGGAAGTTGAGGTGGGTAGTCGTGGTCACGGCCATGAGGGCTCCTTCGTCGATAGGGACGGCCGCCAGCCTCGGCGGAGAAGAGGACAGGATCTGGCCGCTACTCCGGGCATGCTGGGTGCCATGCGTCACACCTCCGGGCGGCTGCTCGCTCTGCTCTCGCTGCTGCAGGCCCGCCGCGACTGGCCGGGCCAGCTGCTCGCCGAGCGGTTGGACGTCAGCCCGCGCACCGTGCGGCGCGACGTCGACCGGCTGCGCGAGCTCGGCTACCCGATCCGGGCGGTCAAGGGCCCCGACGGCGGCTATCGGCTCGACGCCGGCACCCAGCTGCCGCCCCTGCTCTTCGACGACGAACAAGCGGTAGCGCTGGCCGTGGCGCTGCGGATCGCGGTCACCTCCGGGGCGGGTATCGAGGAGGCCGCCGCCCGAGCGCTGACCACCGTCCGGCAGGTGATGCCCGCCCGCCTGCGGCACCGCATCGACGCCCTGGAGCTGACCGCCGTCGAGCGCGGCGGCGTCCGCACGACGCCCCAGGCCGACAGTGGGGTGCTGCTGACGCTGGGCGCCGCGATCCGCGCCCGCGAGGTGCTGCGCTTCGACTACGCGCCCGCGACGCGCCGGGCCACCGGCGCCGCGGAGGGCGCCACGGACGACGCCGCGCAGGACCTCGTGCCGCCGCGCCAGGTGGAGCCGCACCACCTGGTCACCTGGGGCGGACGGTGGTACCTCGTCGCCTGGGACCTCGACCGGAACGACTGGCGTACGTTCCGCGTCGACCGGATCGTCCCGCGCACCCCGACCGGCCCGCGGTTCACTCCGCGCGAGGTGCCCGGCGGAGAGGTGGCGGCCTTCGTCGCCCATCGTTTCCGTGGCTCCGTCGGGCCGGATCCGTGGCCCTGCCGCGGCGAGGTGATCCTCGCGCTGCCCGCCGAGGTCGTGGCCCGTTACGCCGGCGACGGCGTCGTCGAGGAGCTGGCCCCCGACCGCTGCCGGCTGGTCCTCGGCTCCTGGTCGTGGACCGGGCTGGCCGCCGCCCTCGGCAAGTTCGACGCCGACCTCGAGGTGATCGACCCGCCCGAGCTGCGGCACGCGTTCGCCCGGCTGTCCCGGAGATACGCGGCCGCCGCGGCGTCGAAGGGCACCGCCTCCGCCTAAGGCGGGTCTCCGGCCGGGGCGCCACCGCCGGGAGGTACGGTCGGCACATGCGCCTCCCTACCGCAGCGATCACGGCAGGCTCTCTCATCGGCGGCTGGCAAGTCGCCCGCCGGACCGGCGTCCGGCCCCTCGGCGGCCTCGTCCTCGCGGCCGGCGGCGTCCTGGCGGGGCGTGAGTGGCTCCGCCTGACCAGCCCGGCGGTCACCGGCGCGCTGGTGGCGACGTACGTCGGCGCGTTCGGCCTCTCGCACCCGCTCGCCAAGAAGATCGGCTCCTGGCCGTCGGTGCTGACTGTCTCCGCGCTCACCGCCGCCGCTTCCTACGCCGCCGCGGACCGCCGCACGCTCTCCTGACCAGCGGGGGCCTCGATTGACTGATCGACGGTTGTTGCCGGCGCAGCTCGCCGCCGCGTCGGGCGAGGTGCTGCTGATGGGGCTCACGCCCCCGCGCCGAAGCGTCTCCCCCACCGAGGCGGCCCGGATCGCCGACGTCACGCTGGCCCGCCTGGACGGGCTGGGTCTGGACGGCCTGATCCTCTACGACATCGACGACGAGAGCGACCGCAACCCGGAGCAGCGACCGTTCCCCTACCTCCCGACGATGGACCCCGCCGTGTTCCACGCGGAGTACCTGTCCGCCTGGCGGGAGCCGGTGGTGATCTACCGCTGCGTCGGCAAGTACCCGGAAGCCGATCTCTCCGGCTGGCTGCGCACGGTCGACACCGACCGGGTGCTGAGCGTGTTCGTCGGCTCCTCGTCCTCCGCCAAGCCGGTACACACCCGTCTGAACCGGGCGCTCACACTGCGCGACCAGCTACGCCCCGACCTCGCCCTCGGGGCCGTCGCGATCACCGAGCGATACACCGCACGGGGCGACGAGCACCTGCGGATGGCGACCAAACAAGACTCCGGCTGCTCGTTCTTCGTCTCGCAGATCATCTACAACGTCGACGCGACGAAGAGCCTCGTCTCGGACTACTTCTACTCCTGCGTCGAACGTGGCGCGCAGCCCCGCCCGGTGATCTTCACGCTCTCGGTGTGCGGGTCGCTGAAGACGCTGACCTTCCTGAAATGGCTCGGGGTCGACGTCCCCCGCTGGCTGGAGAACTCACTGCAACGGTCACCGGACCCGCTGACCGACTCCTACCAGCAGTGTCTCGCCAACGCCCGGGAGCTGATCGGCTTCTGCCGGAGCATCGGGATGCCGTTCGGCTTCAACGTCGAGAGCGTCTCGATCCGGAAGGTCGAGATCGACGCGTCGGTGCTGCTCGCCAAGGAGATCGGCGCCCTGCTCCACCGGCTGTGAGCCGGACGACGGACGCGTCACCCCATGACGTCGGGGTGGAAGTAGTCGCGTAGCGACGCGATCAACCCGTCTTGCAGACGGAAAATCTGCACCAGCGACACCGACGAACCGTCGACGAACACCGCGTCGACCTCGGCGATCAGCAGCTCGGACGCCGGCAGGTGCAGCACCAGCCGGGACCGACCGGCGTCCACGGCACCGGTCGCCGGCTGCGGACGCCGGTAGTACTCCCCCAGGCCCCGGCGGATCTCCGCGCGCCCTTTCAGCCGGGCGGGGAACGGATGTCCGGGCGGCACCAGTGGCGCCTCGAAGACACCGTCCTCGGTGAAGAGGTCGGCGACCGCGTCGGCGTCTCGCCGAATCGCCCCCGCCCCGACGTAGCGCTCGTAAATCTCCTGTGGCGACGGCACGACACCTCCCGTTGAGGACCGGTCAGGAATCAAGAAGCACTGGTCACCGGCCCGCGCCTAGCGTGATCGCCATGGACGTCACCGTCCACCGAATCCCCGGAAAGGACCTCACGATGACCGCCATCAAGTCCCTCGTCCTCGAGACCCCCGACGCCGAGGCCGCCGACGTTTTCTACACCACCGCCTTCGGCCTGAACGGCCAGGTGGCCGTCCGCTCCACCGACGCACCGAGCGAGGGCTTCCGCGGATACACCCTCTCGCTGGTCGTGTCCCAGCCCGCCAACGTCGACGCGCTCGTCGGTGCCGCCCTCGACGCCGGCGCCACCACGCTGAAGCCGCCGTCGAAGAGCCTGTGGGGCTACGGTGGCGCGATCCAGGCACCGGACGGCGTCATCTGGACGATCGCGTCGTCCTCGAAGAAGAACACCGGTCCGGCGAGCCGGGAGTTCGACGACATCGTGCTCCTGCTCGGCGTCGACAACGTCTCCGCGACCAAGCAGTTCTACATCGGCCACGGCCTGACCGTGACGAAGAGCTTCGGTAGCAAGTACGTCGAATTCGCGGCCCCGGACGGCCACGTGAAGCTCGCGCTGTACAAGCGCCGCGCGCTGGCCAAGACCGCTGGTGTCTCGCCGGAGGGCTCGGGCTCCCACCGGATCGTCGTCAACAGCGACGCCGGATCGTTCACCGACCCGGACGGGTTCGTCTGGGACGTCGCGCCGGTGTGAGGCCGCCGTCGGAGGCCGCGCGGTTGTCTCTGCGGGCGAGACGATCAGAGCCGCGCGAGCGAGTACCGGACCCCGGTGAGTCGTTCGGACCGCGCCCACAAGTCGGCAGCGAGTTCTGCGTTCCGGGAACTGCGACTGGTCCGGACGGTCGTCGGATGGCCACGACGCTGCAGCAGCCCGTCCGGCCCGACGCAGACGCCATCGAGACCGGGCACGGTCGCCGCGTAGAGGATGGGCAGCGCACCCATCCGGGGCGACTGCGCGGGCCCGCCGGCCAGGATCTTGCCCTGCAGCGACCGGTCCCGTCGCTGCCCTTCGGTCGCGGCGACGCCCGGGTGCGCCGCGACCGAACCGGTGCTCCGACCGGCCGCGGACAATTGCCGGTCCAGTTCGTAGGCGAAGAGCAGGTTCGCCAGCTTCGACTGCCCGTACGCTAGCCAGCGCTGGTAGCGGCGACGTTCCCAGTTCAGGTCGTCGTCGATCCGGCCGAGCCGGTGCAGACCACTGGAGACGGTGACCACCCGGTCGCGCACCCGGTCGAGCAGCAAGCCGGTGAGCGCGAACGTCCCGAGATGGTTGGTGCCGAAGTGCCCCTCGAACCCGTCCGTGGTCGTGCCTTTCGGCACGCCCATGACACCGGCGTTGTTGATCAGCACATCGACGTCGTCCGCGACGCCGTCGGCGAACGCGCGCACCGAGGAGAGATCGGCCAAGTCCAGCGTGCGCACCTCGGTATCCCCGACGATCGTGTCGGCCACCGCGCGTGCCTTACCCGGGTCGCGGCAGGCGAGCACGACCCGCGCGCCCGCTCCGGCGAGCACCCTGGCTACCTGGGCGCCGAGCCCGCTGTTCGCTCCGGTGACGATCACCGTCGTACCCGTCCGATCGGTGACGTCGTCCGCGGTCCACTTCGTCATCTCGCGCTCCTCGGCCAGTAGTTGTGTCCACTCGCAGGTCCACGATCGCGCCCGGGCCCGCCCGGCGCGTCGTCCGGCGGGTGGCACCGCGGCTACGCCCAGCGCGGCAGGAGCGGGCACCCCGTACCGCGCGGGGCGCACGCGCGCGGGAACCGGAGCGTTCCGGCGCGCGTCGAAGGCTCATGATCCGGACCGCGTTCGTCGTCCTGGCCGCTCTCGTGCTGACCGGCTGCACGGAACGATCGGACTCGACCCTCACGCCCGCCACCCACGCCGCCTCGCCGGGAACCAGTCTGATCGGCAAGTCGTTCGAAGCCGTCGAGGTGACCGAGGACGGCGCCCGGCGGCCGCTCGTCCGCGGCACCACGCTCGAGGTCCGCTTCGGCGCGGACGGCTCGGTCGAGATGGAGGCCGGCTGCAACCGGCTCAGCGCCCCGGTCACGATCGGTCGCTCCCGGCTCGACGTCGGGCAGATCATTCAGACGGACAAGGGCTGCAGGGGTGTGCTGCATGCGCAGGACGACTGGCTGGCCGACTTCTTCGGCGGCGACCCGTCCTGGCGTCCGGAGGACACCGAGGTCGTGCTCGAACGCGGCACGACGACGATCCGGCTGGCGGTACCTCCGCCCGTGCGCCCGGAGGCGATCGTCGGCCGGAAGTGGGTGATCTACGGCCTGATCGACTCCGGGACCGAGGGCGGCATCCAACCCGGGTTCCAGCCGGACCTGAACTTCGACGGCTCGTACGTCACCGGAGACACATCGTGCGCCCAGCTGAGGGCTCCGGCGAGCGTCGGTGCGGGCACCATAGAACTGGGCACCGTCCGGCTGACCTCGGTGAGGCCGTGCCCCAGCGGGGGCGACGCCATCCACACCGCGATCATGGGCGTACTCGGCGGGGGCGCGACGCTCACCGTGACCCTCGAGGACCGCACGCTTCGCCTCATGTCCGGCGACAAGGGCCTGCTCCTGAAACCACGGTGACCGGCCGTCCGCCCGCGTTTGGCGGCGGCTCGGACCGGCAACGAGCGTGCCATGTGGACCACGGAGCACATGGGAACCGGCCGGATCGTCCGTCGCGCGATCGTGCTGGCGGCCGCCGGAGCCTTCGTCGCAGGCCTCGCGATCGTGGTCGAAACGCTGCGCAACCCGGACGTGAGTACGTCCGACGTGATCTGGGCGATCGTCCGCGGCCTCGTGTTCGCCTCCCTGGCCGCCGCGTGGGAGCCGTTGGCGCGACGGTTCGACCTCATGCAGCTTCCGAAACGGTCCGCCGAGCCGACCCGGGCCCACACCGTGGTGCTCAGCCTGATCGCTGTCGTGGCGCTCGTCGGACTGGGGTGGCTGATCGCCCAACCGGACGCGTCCGCGCTTCGGCGTACCGGCCTGCTCCTGGTAGCGGCGGGAGGAGCGCTGAGCGTCGGCATCGTGAGCCGTCGCCTACTGGGCCGGCGTGCCGCACGTCGGTCACCGTGCTGAGCGCCTGACCGTCAGGACACCGCGTCGAACCTGACGTCGTGTGACGCATCGGGTTCGAGGAATGCGAGCAGGTCGAGCCCTTCCGCCGTCGCGGCGTCCCGGTCGGCGGTGGACAGCGGCAGGAACGTCCGTACGACCAGTGTGGCATCGCCGCGGGTCTTCTCGACCGTCCACGCCGCCGCGGTGACACCGTCGACGAGCACGGGGTGCGGTACCGGCCCGTGCGGCGTCACCGCCTTGGTGCGGAACTCCTCGGAGACGAATCGGCCGCGGTCCTTGTGTGAGAGCAGCAGGTTGTCGAAGTCGTACAGGAACCGCACGGGTGCCGGCGTGTCCGGATCGGGACGCGGGGCGTCGGGCAGGTCGAGGTACCCGCCGGCGAACTCGACCAGCCGGAGCCGCTCGACGATCTCGCTCAACTTCGTGAGCCCGCACCACATCTGGATGTCCTGGACCGTCGCCGGTCCGTACGCGGCCAGGTACCGCAGCACCAACGTCTCCAGCGACGCGGTCCGTGCCGGCGCGTCGACCCATTCGTCCAGCGGCGCGTGCGTCGTGCGGCCGCTGCGTTTCCACACTCCCCGCGGCGGGATCTGCACCACCGGCAGAAGGTTGCGCACCGTGTACGCGAGCGCCGCGGCATCGTTGTCGGGCCACCGCTCCAGCAGCGCCTCGCCGAGCTCCGCCGGGGTGCGCGGCCGCTCGGCCAGGATTTCGTGGCCGGCCGCCACGACCGCGTCGGTGTCGAGCCCGCGCGTCCAGCGCCCGTGGGTGCTGTTGCGGAACAGGTCCCGGTCGAGTGCCGGCTGCACGAGCGGGCGCAAGGCCACCGCATCGGCCGCGCTGACGAAGTGGATCGTCGAACGCATCAACGCCATCCGCACCGCCCGGCGCGAGGTGAGCAGATCGGCCACGTCGGCGGGCGGGCATCCGGCGACACGCGCCCACAGACCGACGTACCAGGTATGCGGCGTCTGCGCCTGGAGGCCGACGAGGTGCTCGGTCACCTCCAGCGGCGGCAGCCCGGTCCGCCGCAGCAGGAACTGCCGCGCCAAGGTGGCCCGGTTCAACGCCCGGTGATCGAGCACGCTCATCGGCGTCCCCTCTCCTGGTTGTCGCGTACCTACTGGTTGTTACGGAAGAACTCGCGCATGTCGGCGACCAGCGTCGCCGGCGCATCGTGCGCGGAGTAATGGCTACCTTCGTCGTAGTACCGCCACGAGACGATGTTCGCGTGGTCGCGTTCGCCGAGCGCGCGGATCGACTGGAAGTCGTACTTGAAGTTGGCCAGCCCCAGCGGGACCGTCGTCGGCCCCTCCGGCTTGTCGGACGCGTGCCGGTCCTCGAAGTACAGCCGCGCCGCCGATCCGGCCGTGTTCGTGAACCAGTAGATGCTCACGTTCGTGAGCACGAGGTCGGAGTCGAGCGAGCCGATCAGCTGCGCGCTCCACGCCAACTGGGCCACCGGCGAGTCGGCCAGCGCGTGCGCGATCGTCTGCGGCGCGAGCGACTGCATCTTGTCGTGCGCGCCGCCGTTCTCATTCCACCACTGCAGGAACTGCACCCGGCCCCGGTCCTCGTCGGACAGTCCCTCGAGTTCGGCCGGGTCGCCCGACGGGAACGAGAACACCTGCGTCACGTGGACGCCGGCCACGTGCTGCGGGTCGGCCCGCCCGACCTCCGGTGCGATGAGCGCCCCGGCGTCGTTGCCATGGACGCCGTACCGCTCGTAGCCGAGGCGGCGCATGAGCTCCGCCCACGCCCGGGCGATCCGGTACCGGTTCCAGCCCTTCTCCGCGGTACGGCCGGAGAAGGCGAATCCAGGGATCGACGGGATCACGAGGTGGAACGCGTCGGCCGGGTCGCCGCCGTGCGCCCGCGGGTCGCTCAACGGCCCGATCACGTCGATGAAGTCGAGTACCGAGCCCGGCCAGCTGTGCGTGAGGATCAGCGGCGTCGCGTCGGGCTCCGGCGAGCGGACGTGCAGGAAGTGCACGTTCTGCCCGTCGATCGTCGTCGCGAACTGCGGAAAGGCGTTGAGCCGCTTCTCCCAGGCGCGCCAGTCGTACCCGTCGCGCCACCGCTGGACCAGCGACCGGACCCGCTCCAGTGACACGCCGTAGTCTTCACCCGCGTCGGGCAGCTCGTCGGTGAACCGGGCCCGCGCCAGGCGGTCGGCGAGGTCGTCGAGGTCGGCCTGCGGGATGTCGATCGTGAATTCGCGGATCTCTGTCATGCCGGAACCCTCGCACCGCATTAGGAGAGGTTCGTTCCTAATAGCGTGGGATCCTGAAACCATGTTGGAGACGTCCGCGCGCCTGTTGCGCCTGTTGTCGCTGCTGCAGAGTCAGCGGGATTGGACCGGCACCGAGCTGGCCGCACGCCTCCAGGTGAGCGGGCGCACGATTCGGGCCGACATCGAACGCCTGCGCACCCTCGGATACCCCATCGAGGGACTCCGCGGGGCGGTCGGCGGCTACCGGCTCGGCGCCGGCGCCGACATGCCTCCACTGCTGCTCGACGACGACGAGGCGGTCGTGGCCACCGTCGCGCTCCAGGCTGCCGCGTCGGGGTCGATCGGCAGCTCACCGCGCGGCGTGGAGGAGACCGCGCTCCGCGCCCTCACCAAACTCGAACGGGTGCTCCCGCCCCGGCTCCGCCGCCGGGCCACCGCCCTACGGATGGTCACCGTGGCCGTGCGTCCCGATACGGCCGGCCCGGTCGTCGACCCCGCCGTGCTGTCGACGCTGGCCGCCGCCTGCCGCGAGCACGAAGGCATCCGCTTCGACTACGAGTCCCACGGCGCGGTGGCCTCGCGGCGCGAGGTGGAGCCATATCGGCTCGTCAACTGGGGCCGCCGCTGGTACCTGTTCGCCTACGACCTGAGCCGCTCTGACTGGCGCTCGTTCCGCGTCGACCGGATCAGCCTGCGGACGCCGAACAACCCACGGTTCACCCCACGCCCGCTGCCCACCGACGACGTGGCCGCGCACGTCTCCCGCGGCGCCTCCGCGGCTGCCTGGCGGTACCGGACCGCCGTCATCGTCCACGCCCCGGCGGCCGACATCGCGGCCCGGATCAACCCCGCGGCCGGCTCCGTCGAACCCGGCGACGACGGCCAGTCCTGCGTGTTCCACACCGGCGCCGACTCCATCGAGACACTGGCGGTACACCTGAGTCTCCTCGACGCCGACTTCACGGTCACCGAACCGGTGGAACTGGTCGCCCATCTCCGCGCGCTGGCCGACCGTTACACGCGCAGCACGCGGGGAGGCTGACCGTACCCGCCCCGCGGCGACGCCGCCCAGCAGGCCCAAAAGGCGAGCCGCTTACGGGAGAACCGCGACCGCTTCCACCTCGACCAGCAGGTCGGGCTCACCGAGCGCCGCCACGCCGATCAACGTCGTGGGCTTCATCGGGTTGACACCCAGCCGCTCGGCGGCGCGGATCGCGCCTGACATCAGCGCCTCGCCCTTGTCGAGGCTCCAGTCGACCACGTAGATCGTGAGCTTCGCGATGTCGTCGAAGGTACCGCCGGCGGCCGCCAGCCCGGTCGCGACGTTGAGGTACGCCTGCTCGGTCTGCGCGCTGAGGTCACCCGCCCCGACCGGTTCCCCCTCGGCCGTCCGGGCCACCTGCCCGGACAGGTAGACGGTCCGGGTTCCGGTGGCGATGGCCACCTGCACGTACGCGTCGGGCTTCGGTAGCCCGTCCGGATTGATCAGTTCGATCGCCATGGCTCCTCCTCAGGTTCCATAACAACGCTATATCAGTGCTATATAATCGGCAAGGTGCCGAGAAATCGAGAAGCGGGCGTCCGTCTCACGTTGGTGGAGAAGGCCGCGGAGCTACTGATGACCAACGAACCGGTGACGCTGCGGCGGGTCGCTGCCGCCGCCGGCACATCGACCATGGCCGTGTACACGCACTTCGGCGGTATGCCCGGGCTCCTGCGGGCGGTCCGCCAGGAGGGGTTCACCCGGCTGGGCGCGCGGCTGCGGACGATGGCGGGCACTGACGACCCGGTACGGGATGCGATGGCCCTGGCCTCCGGTTATGCCGCGAACGCGTGCACGAACCCGGCCCTGTACCGGGCGATGTTCGACACGCGCTACGACCTCGACGACCCGCTGGCCGCCGACGAGACGTTCGGGGCACTCATCGGCGCGCTCGGCCGAGCGGTCGAGGTTGGACGGTTCGATCCCGACACCGATCCGACGGGCGCCGCGGTCGAACTCTGGGCGATGGCCCACGGTCTGATCATGCTGATCCTCACCGGGGCACTCCCGTTTCCGACACTCGCCGAGCACCTACCGTCGATGGCGGTGGCGGCGTTCGTCGGGTTCGGCGACGATCCAGCCGCGGCGCGGAGATCGGTCGACGCCGGCTGGTCACCACCCGAGCCACCCTCCGGGGCGGAGCCCCAGCCTGGGTGAATGATGGGGGAAGTCGCCGAGAAGGGCTCGCCATGATCCCGACACTGATCGTGTTCGGCTTGGTAACCGGACGGTGGTGGCGGTCGTCGCTCATCGCCGCCGCGGTCGGTTGGCCAGTCCTACTCGTCACCGCCGACGTGATGGGTGTCGAGGTGGGACTGCTCGGGGCGTCGACGCTCGCCGTCGTCGACGCCGCCGCGGGCGCCCTGATCCATCAGGCGATCTGGCGGACACTCCGGCGACTGCGGTCGTGCGAGTCCTTGGTTGATCCGTAGCACCGGCCCCGCCGGAGCGGCTGCGATAGCGCGTTCCGGTTCCGCATCGGCGCCCGGCGGTGCCGCCGGGCGCCGTCGATGCTGGCGGCCGCACCGAGCCGTCTCAGTGAATGGCCGGCCGAACGTCGAACCCGTTGCCCGTACTGTGCCCGAGATCGTTGGGTCGCACGGCGTCGAAGAGGCGTTGGCCGGCCTGCCCGTCTCCGGCGATGGTGAGCCGGTCCTCGTTGATGGCCTCGGTGAGCGCCTGAGGTGAGCGGAGGACGCGGACCAGGGTGTCGGGATCCGTGTCGAGGATGGTGTCCGGCCGTTCATGCGGTTCGCCGCGATTCATTTCGACGAGGCGGCCGTCGGCGACCCGGACGGTGAAGCGGTCGCGGTCCAGACGCATCTCGTAGACGGCGGTCCAGGGGTCCTCTGGCTGCGTGTTGAAGAGGGTGCGCAGCCAGATCATCGCCGAGTCCGCGCCCACCGGAACTGCGAAGGATTCCGGTGCCTGCGCAGCATCCGGGCGACATGGCTTCCCAGCTCAAAGCGTCGCTGGACAACCTCGAAGCCGTCCTCGCGGGCGCCGAGATGACGCTCGCCGACGTCGTCAACCTCCACGTCTACACCACCGACGTCGACACGCTTCTGGGGCACTTCGGCGTGCTGACCGCACGGTTCGAGGGCACTGGTGAGCGCTTCGCCAGTACCCTGCTCGGCGTCGCGCAGCTGCCCGCCCCGCAACTGCTCGTCATGCTCGAAGCCACCGCGATGGACTGAGACGCCGGCCGGCCTGCCGATCGACCTACGCTCTGCTGCGCAGGTAGTTTTCGGCCAACTGGCGCAGACGTGTCCGGTCGAAGCTCTGCCCGTGGCCGGGATGGACGACGGACACGTCGAGGTCGACGAGGAACTCCATGCTGCGGCGATAGGCAGCCACATCGGAGTTCGGCAGGTCGTCGATCAAGGCGCCGTCGTAGACGATGTCGCCGGAGTACAGCGTTCCGGTGCGCTCCTCCAGCAGGGCGACGCTCCCCGGCGTGTGGCCGGGAAGGTGCAGCACAGTCAATACCCGCCCGCCCACGTCGATTCGGTCGCCGCCGTCGAGCATGCGGCTGAGGGTCATGGGCTCGACGCGGTAGGTGCGCGGGTCGTAGTCGGGACCGGGCAGGACGTCGATCATGAGCTCCGGGACGGGTTCCCCCGCAGCGGCGATCCCCAGTTTGTCGTAGAGCTCCGCGCCGTACAGGCTCGCCGGTACGCCCGCCGCCAGCAGCCCCGCCTCGGCGGGGTGGGCGGCCCGGTCACCGAACTCGGGTGCCCCGCCGACATGATCCAGGTGCGCGTGGGTGAGCAGGACCATCGGATCCCGCTCGAACAAGCCCGGGATCGCCTCACGCAAGGCGACGACGCCGAGCCCCGCGTCGATGACGAGGTCACGATCGTTGCCGCGCAACCACCAGAAGTTCGCCGACAGCAGCTCGTTGACGTGCGGCTCCGAAATCCGGATGACCCCGCTACCCACCTCGGCCTGCGTGAACCAGTCGACCATGTCCGCGAGTGTGCCAGCGCGGCGATTCCGTTTCGCCGGGCCGGTCCCGGCAACCGGGCCTCGGCGGGCCCGCCCGGTGGACCACCGCCGTACGGCACGGCAAGGTCACCCGCTGGCAAGTTGCCGATGCTTGACGGCGCCCGAGCGCTCGCTGCGGCGGCTGACACGTGAGAGTGGTGTGGGCGTTCGCCCACACCACTCTCAGGTGTCAGGACGCGTGGCCCGCACGGGCACGGCGGTCACGCGGGACGCAGTTCGCTGTAGAGCCGGAACAGGCGCAGGCGCGAAGCCTCCGGGGCTTTCTCGGGTGCGGCCTGGTCGAGTCGTTCCCAGCAGGCCGCGGCGAGGTGGCGCGCCGTGACGCCGGGCCAGGGCGATGGCAGCAGCTCCGGGGGCAGCAGGGGGTCGGGCTCCATCGCCCGGGTGAACTCGGCGGCGAGTTCGACGGCCATCGTCAGCCGCTGGGTCGCCGCGCGGTCGGGGTCGGTCGCCGGTGCGGCGTCCAGGGCCGCGAGACACTGCTCGGCGAAGGCGGCGAGCCGTTCGTGCCGGGCGCGGATCTCCCCTAGTGGCCAGAGCGTTGCGGCCACCGCAGTGGGGTCGGTGATCGTTCCGAGGCGTAGGTCGGTGCTGGTGAGGAACGTGACCGAGTCGAGGACGTCGAGCGACTCGGCGTGCGCCTCGACGATGTCGGCGACGGGGTTGGCGGTGACGTAGAGGCCGCCTTGGAGCGGCGCGGCGCCGAGGTGGAGGAGCGTCTCGCGCAGGGCGTCCCGGGCGGAGCGGCGGGATTCGGGTATCGCGAACGCGAACAAGCGCCAGGTCCCGTCCCAGGGGGCGAGCCCTGCGTCCTGGCGATAGGCGAAGCGGACGTAGTCGGCGTCGGGCGCGAGGTTCCCCGCGGGGTCGGACACCGCCCGCAGCAGGGCCTTGCGCCCGCGGCCGGACTGCGTGAAGCGGCCCTCGTCGACCAGGCGTTTGACGCAGAGCCGGACCTGCTGGTCGGTCATCCGGAGAAGGTTCGCGACGGTGTAGAGGTCGCCGGCGTCGACCGTGCCGTCCTCGCGCAGAAGGGCGTGGACGAGCAGGCGGGTCGGGATCTCCGGTCGCCCGGTGGCGATGGCGCTCACTCGCCACCCCGGCTCGCGGCGGGGAGTGCGCGGTGCATGGTGGTCACCGCGCCGAAGCCCAGCAGGCGGCGCAGGTAGGGCGTCTGCTCGGTGCGCTTCGCCACGAAGCCGTGGCGCTCGTACAGGACGCGTGCGCCGGGATTCGTGTCGATGACGTCCAAGCGGATCCGTCGGCACGCGTTCTCGGCCGCGATGGCAGTGATCTCCGTCAGCAGCCTGCTGCCGATGCCGTTGCCGCGGTGCTGCGCGTCCACCGCGATTCCGTCCATGACCAGTTCTCCCGGTTCGGGGGTGCGCTCGAACAGCGCGAGGATCGCCAGCCGTCGCAGCCCGCGGAGGACACCGTAGGCGGACAGCACATCCGCCGCACCGCCGCCGGTCAGCGCTCGCCCGCCGAGCTGGTAACCGGCCACGCCGACCACTGTGCCGTCGGCGATCGCTGTCACGCCCCGGTCGGGGTTCAGGTGAGCGGCGATGAAGGCGCGTCCCGCATCCGGCGGATCGAGCGCCGGGCCGAGTTTGCGGCCGAACGCCTCCCAGTAGAGCGCGGCCACCACCTGCTCGCTGCCTGGTGGGACGCCGCGCCGATACACCAGCCCGCGACCGTCCGAGTCCTGCTCCGAGTTCACTACGCCTCCCTGTCACTTGCATGATCAACTCTATACGTTCATTCTCAGAACGAGCGTTTAAGAAACGAGCGATTGGGCGACGGTGAAGCGACTCACACAACTGGGACGTGGGCAGCGACGGGTCCTCTGGGCTCTGCTGGCCGCGTTCGTGCTGGTAGCCGGGGCGACCGGGGTGGTGGTGCACCAGAACGCGTACGCGCTGCGCGAGGCGCAGGTGGAGTTGTCGCACGACGGACGGACGCTCCAGGGGGTGCTGGCACGACCCAAGACCGGCGACGGGCCCTTCGGTCTGGTCGTCTTCGTCCACGGCGACGGACCGATCGACGCGACGCACGAGACCTTCTACCGCCCGGTGTGGGAGGCGTTCGCTCGCGCGGGGTACGCGTCGCTCTCGTTCAGCAAACCGGGTATCGCCGGGTCGGAGGGCGACTGGCTGGCGCAGAGCATGGCCGACCGAGCGGACGAGACCCTGGCCGCGGTGGCCTGGGCACGCGCCCGGAGTGATATCGACGGCGAGCGGATCGGTCTCTGGGGAGCCAGTCAGGCCGGCTGGGTACTGCCGAAGGTGGCCGCGGCGGATCGGCAGCTCCAGTTCGTCATCGCGGTCTCACCGGCGATCAACTGGCTGCGGCAGGGCCGCTTCAACCTGCTCGCCGAGCTCCGCCGGGACGGCGCCGACGAGCGGCAGGTCGATGAGGCGCTGCGGCGGAGCGACGCGACGATCGGCCGGCTCCGGCGGGGGGCGTCCTACCAGGAGTACCGCGCCGCGGTCGGTGACGCCGAGGCCATGACGCCTGCCCGGTGGCGCTTCGTCAGCAAGAACTACACCGCCGACGCCGTCGCTGACCTGCGCGCCATGCGCAGGACGCCGGTCCTGCTCGTGTTGGCCGGCCACGACGTCAACGTGGACGTCGCCGAGACGGAGACCGTCTACCGGCAGATCCTTCCGCCCACGACGATCGACGTCGCGCACTATCCCGACGCGTCGCACTCACTGGTCGACCACGACCTCGAGCGCTCGGAGTGGCGTCTGGCCCTCACCGCGATCTGCGCGCCGCGGAGGCTCTACACCGACGGTTTCCTCGCAGACCAGCGCCGGTACGTCCGTGAGCTGAGCACAGGCGAGACGCAGGCATGAGCGGAACCACCGCGCTCGGCACGCCTGCCGAGGCGACCGCCGGACGGCTGGCCACGATGGACGCCCTGCGCGGTTTCGCCCTGCTCGGCATCCTGATGGTGAACATCACCTACCTCGCCTCCGCCTACCACGGCACCGGCGTCGAGGACCCGGCCTTCGACGGCGCCTTCGACACCGCGGTCCGCTGGCTGGTGGCGATCTTCTTCGAGGCCAAGTTCTTCCTGCTGTTCTCGTTCCTCTTCGGCTACAGCTTCACCCTGCAGATGGCGTCGGCCGCGCGCGCCGAGGCCCGGTTCGCACCGCGGTTCGCTCGACGGCTCCTCGGCCTCTTCCTGCTGGGCGTCGTGCACGCGGTGGTGCTCTTCCCGGGCGACATCCTCACCACCTACGCCGTTCTCGGCCTGCTGCTGCTCGCGCTGCGTCGGCTGCGCCCGCGCACCGCCGTGCGGGCCGCGGTGGTCCTGTTCGTAGGCACCGCTGCCGCGTACGCAGCACTCGCCGCGATGCTGTGGTCGGCGGGCGGTGCGGGAATCGATGAGGACGCCGCGGCAGCCGACGCGGCCCGTGCCACCGAGGCGCTACGGGGCGACGCCGCGTCGGTGGTCGTCACCCACTTGCAGCAGCTGCCGGACGTCGTCCTTCTGCTGGTGTTCTTCCAGGCCCCGGCCGCGCTGGCCGCGTTCCTCCTCGGGCTGGCCGCCGGCCGCACGAAGGTGTTCAGTGACCTCGCGCGCCACCACCGCGTCCTCGTGCGGCTGCAGTGGGCCGGCTTCACCGCGGGGCTTGCCGGCGGCGTCATCTACGCCCACGCCAGCCTGACGCACCCCGGCGGCGCCTACCAGGTCCTCGCGCTCGGGGTGGACATGATCACCGCTCCCCTGCTGGCCTCCGCGTACGCGGCCACCCTGCTGCGCCTCACCGGCGGACGCTACGGGCGAGCCTTGGTCAGCGCCTTGGCCCCGGCCGGACGGATGACGCTGACCAATTACCTCGGCCAGTCCCTCGTCTGTGCCCTGCTGTTCACCGGCTACGGAGCCGCACTCGTCGGCCGCATCCCACCGCCCGGCGTCGCGGCGATCGCCGCCGCGCTGTTCGGGCTGCAAGTGGCCTGGTCGCGCTGGTGGCTCCGGCGCCACCCCTACGGGCCCATGGAATGGCTGCTCCGGGCGTGGACGAACCTCGTCCTGCCGCCGTGGAGCGGCGCCGCGGTGCGGTAACCGGCGAAACTCCGTCGCCGCCGCGACGGTCAGGGCCCCTCTCGGCCCGCCGGCCGTGAGGCCCGCGTCGCCGTGGCCCATGGTGCCCTTGAGCACTCACTCGGTCAGTGAGCGGGTACCGAGACGCAGACCATGGTGGTGTCGTCGAGCGCCTCGACGACGCCGGGGGCCTGTTCGGGGACGTGGAGGTAGTCACCGGCTCGGGCCGTCACAGCGTCACTGCCGGCGCCGACGCGGAGCAACCCGCTGAGCACCACCCAAACCTCCGCGTAAGGCGCCGGTAGCTCGGCCCGTGCCCCCTCTTGGAGGAACGTTGTGTAGGCGCTCATCGACCCGCCGGTCTCTTTGTCGAGCCCGGAAGCGATGAGAATGCGGTCGCCGAAGGGAACGGCGTCGTCACCGATCGCCGAGCTGAACCTCTGGACCCGTGAGGGCAGATCAGCCATGCGGACATCCTTTCGCGTCGTCGGTCAGGCGTCGAGGGCGGTTGCGGCGACGGCGTGCACGGGTGGCGCCTCCAGCCCGAGCTGGCGTGCGATCGCCGGGATCTCGGGGTCCGCGAGGAAGCCTTCGTAGTCCTGGGAGTCCCAGTCGAAGACCGACCACACCCGGTGGGCGTCGTCGGGATCGACGTAGACGCGGGCGCCCCGGCAGCCGTGTTCCCTCCGTTTGGCGACGCCGACAGTCTCGAAGATCTCCAGAAACCGACGGAGGTCGGTCACCCTGGCGACGGTGACGATCATTCGATACTCCTCTGCGTTCTCAACGCCTCACCCGATCGACCCAGAACGGTAGGACCTCAACCGAAGTTGACGTCAAGCCGAGCGCGTCGCGGCGCACGCTGTTCGGACGGTGCGCGCAACTGATCAGAGGGACGAGCGAAACCATCCGGCCGTGGTTAGCTTTCGGCGATGGATGTCGACAGGGTCGTCGGGCAGATCGTCGACCTCGTGGAGGAGCACTACGTCTTCCCCGAGATCGGCGAACGGATCGGCCGGTTGCTGCGCCAGCGGCTCGAAGCCGGAGCTTATGCGGGTCTGTCGCCGGAAGAACTCAGCGCGCAGGTCACGACTGACCTCCAGTCGGTCAACGGTGACGGCCATACCCGCCTGCGTTACCACGCCGACGCGCTTCCCGAGGATCACGGCGACGCTGCGGCGGATGCCGTCCGGCGGCGCGAGTTCGCTGCCGAGTGGGCCGGTGGAGTCGCGCAGGTGCGGCGGCTCGAGGACAACGTCGGCTACCTCGAACTCGCTCCGCTGTTGTTCGCGCCGGGCGACGCCGGACCGGCCGTCGGGGCTGCGATGACCGTGCTCGCCGACACCACGGCGCTGATCATCGACGTTCGCCAGTGCCTCGGCGGCGACCCTCGAACGGTCGCGCTGATCTGCGGCTACCTTCTCGATGACGAAGCCGTGCTCGTCAACAGTCTGCGTGACCGCCAGGGCGACCTCGTGCAGTTCTGGACGTCACCCGCGGTACCGGGCCGTCGCTACGGATCCGAACGGCCAGTCGCAGTACTGACCAGCGACGTCACCTGGTCGGCGGCGGAAGAGTTGGCCTACGACCTGCAGCAGCTCGGCCGGGTACGGGTGGTCGGCGAACGAACGCTGGGCGGCGCACACAATCGGCGGACGTTCAAGGTCGACCCGCACCTGGAGGCAACGATCTCGACGTCGGCGGCGGTGAACCCGATGACCGGAAGCAACTGGGAAGGCGTGGGGGTGCAGCCGGACATCGTGGTGTCCTCCGACGACGCCCTGGAGACGGCACACCGGCTCCTCCGAGGCCGCTAGATCGGCGAAGCGTGGTTCGGGCGTCGGTCCGTGACGTCATGTGGACGCAACCGCGGCGTCGGTTACGTCCACATGACGTCACGGCGGTGGGCAGGTTGAGCACCCCAACACGGCGGTACGACAGTTCGGTCAGGCGCAAGCCCTCGGTATCTGCTCGGCGATCGCTCACCACGCGTATGCAGCCGCCGGAGGCTCGCCTTGCACGCGCGCCGGAGGTGGTACGCGGACAGTCGGCGGTCGTTCGGACCCAGCCCCATCGGTTGGTACACCTTGGTGGCCAACACGATGTCGTCGCGACGCCCGGTGCGCTGCAACCACCGGCCGACGGTCTCTTCCGAGACGCCGTACCCCTTCTTCATGTCCGGCGACTGCGGCCCGCCGTAGACGTCGGCCGTGTCGAAGAAGTTGATGCCTGCCTCGAACGCGGCGTCCATCACCGCATGACTGCTCGGCTCGTCGACGAGATAGCCGAGTTCATCGTCCCCAGACCGATCCGGCTGACGAGCAGACCTAGCGTCCCAAATGTCCGTAGGTCATCACGTCGCTCATGTCGTGAGCATAGGTAGCCCTCGCCACGCACAGCCCGCAGCGGCGGCTCCGGCGTGAGCTACCCCACGCTTGCATGTTCTATGTCATACACCTTAAGTTACTGCCGAGTAGCAGGCGAGAGCGCTCAGCTCCGCCCGCCCGGTCTTCCACTCGAAGGAGTCGCCATGCCCACGCTCGACCGTCAGGATTCGGTGTTCGTGCTCGACCTCGGCGATGGCGAGAACCGATTCCACCCCGACTGGATCGGTGCCGTGCAGGCCGCGCTGGACGAGGTGGAGAAAGCGGAAGGGCCGCGCGCGCTGGTGACCACCGCGACCGGGAAGTTCTTCTCCAACGGCCTGGACCTCGACTGGATCTTCGCGAACGCCGACCAGCACGAGAACTACGTCGTCGCTGTTCATGCGCTCCTGGCCCGGGTGCTGAGCCTCCCGGTGATCACGGTGGCGGCGCTGCAGGGTCACACCTTCGCCGCCGGCGCGATGTTCTCGCTGGCCCACGACTTCCGCGTGATGCGCGCGGACCGCGGCTACTGGTGCCTGCCCGAAGCCGACATCAACATTCCGTTCACCCCGGGGATGTCCGCACTGATCCAGGGCCGGCTCACCCCGCAGACCGCGCACGAGGCGATGACCACCGCCCGGCGCTACGGAGGCACGGACGCCCTGGCGGCCGGCATCGTCAATTCCGCCGTCGAGGAGGACGCGGTCCGCCGTACCGCCGTGGAGATCGCCCAATCGCAGGCGGGTAAGGCGGGCTCCACCCTCGGCACCATCAAGAGCCGGCTGTACGGGACTGCCCTGGACCTCTTGCAGACGAAGGACAACCCGCTCGGCTGAGAACCGCGCGACCTGACCACCGCTCCCCTCACGACGGAGGAACCTCCATGCCCCTGCCCGCTGTCTTGGCGACGCCCTTCACCGTTCCGGTGGTGGCCGCACCCCTGTTCCTCGCCTCCGGCCCCGACCTGGTCATCGCCCAATGCCAGGCCGGTGTCGTCGGGTCCTTCCCGGCCTTGAACGCCCGGCCCGCCGCCCTGCTCTCGGAGTGGCTCGACCGGATCACCGAGGAGAACGTCGCCTTCCAAGCGGCACATCCCGAGGCCATCGTCGCCCCGTTCGCGGTCAACCAGATCGTGCACCGATCCAACGATCGGCTCGAGCAGGACATGGCCGTGCTCGTCGAGCACCAGGTCCCGATCGTGATCACCTCGCTGGGAGCGCGCAAAGAGATCAACGACGCGGTCCACTCCTACGGTGGGATCGTCCTGCACGACGTGATCAACAACGACTTCGCGCGCAAGGCCATCGAGAAGGGCGCGGACGGCCTCATCGCTGTCGCTGCCGGCGCCGGTGGCCACGCCGGAACCCAGTCGCCGTTCGCCCTTGTGCAGGAGATCCGCGAGTGGTTCGACGGCCCGCTACTGCTCTCCGGAGCGATCGCACACGGCCGGTCGATTCTGGCCGCCCAGGCCGCAGGCGCAGACCTCGCCTACGTCGGGTCCGCCTTCCTGGCGACCACCGAAGCCAACACGGTTCCCGGCTACAAGCAGATGATCGTCGACAGCACCGCGAAGGACATCGTCTACAGCAACCTGTTCACCGGCGTCCACGGCAACTACCTGCGGGGCAGCATCCAGGCCGCAGGCCTCGACCCCGACGACCTCCCGCTCTCCGACCCCTCGGCCATGGACTTCCGGTCCGGCGGGCGCATGGACGCCAAAGCCTGGCGAGACATCTGGGGCGCCGGTCAGGGAGTCGGCACGATCACCGAGTCCACGTCGGTCCAGGCGCTGATCACACGGCTCAAAGCGCAGTACGACGCCGCGCGACTGGCGCTCACCGCCTGACCTCCGCCATGAGAAGCTGACGCGTGAGCCCACGCAAGAGCGATAGCCGCGCACGCATGGTAGCGACCACCGCAGCGATGTTGAGCGAGTACGGGGCCACCGCCACCAGCATCGACCGCGTACTCGCCGGCAGCGGCGCTCCGCGCGGATCGGTCTACCACCACTTCCCCGGCGGGCGTACCCAGCTCATCGACGAGGCGGTGGCGTTGGCCGGTGATTTCATCACCGGTCTGATCGAGACCACCATCAAGGACGACGAGGACGCGCTCCAGGCGATCGACGCCTTCTTCGCCCTCTGGCGGTCCCGGCTCGTGGACAGCAACTTCCGTGCCGGCTGTCCGATCGTCGCGGTCGCCGTGGAAACCAACGACGACGCCCCGCAACTGAAACAAGCCGCCGCGGCGGTGTTCACCCGCTGGCGCGAGGCACTGGCCGCCGCGTTCGCCCGGCAAGGCCTGCCCGAACACCGCAGCACCCGGCTGGCCACCTTCGTCATCGCCGCCGTCGAGGGCGCCGTCATCATGTGCCGCGCCGAGCAGTCGATCGCCCCGCTCGAAGCGGCCGCCGACGAGATCCATGACCTGCTGATGGCCGCGTTCCGCCGATGATCACCGACCCCACCCTCCTCCGCATCGGCCAGGCGGTGCAGCTCAGCCACCAGGGCCAGCGGCAGGTCGCGCATCGCCTCTTCGCAGAGATCTGGGACGAGATCGGCGGCGAGCAGGGAGACCCCCTGCACCGGTCCACGCTCGCGCACGCGATGGCCGATGTGCAGGATGACGTGCACGAAGAGCTGGTCTGGGACCTACGCGCACTGACCGCCGCTGCCCTGATCACCGACGCGCGCATGGGGCAGGCCGGGCTGTCGCTTCCGGTGGCCGGCTTGTACTCGTCGTTGCACCTGAACCTGAGCGAGTGTTACCGGAAGCTCGGCGATCTCGACCGTGCCCGTGAGCACCTCGAGCAGGCGCGGGCCACGCTCGGCGCGCTCGGCGACGACGACTACGGACGTCTGATCAGGGATGGGCTGGAGCGAGTGGCCGAGCAACTGCGCTGACGCGTCGGCAGCGTGCTGACGTTCGCGATCCCGCAGGAGAGCGTCCGCACGGGGTCGGCCGGTCACGGCAGCCGGTCGTCCGCCTCGCGGTAGCCGTGAGCCGACAGCACGGCCAGCAGCCGTTCCTCCCACGCTCGCTGATCCGGCTCACTCCAGCGATGCCACTGGGAGCACTGCCAATCGGCCGGCCGCTCGGGCAGGACGCAGCCGCCGAGCGCCACCTGACCCTCCGCAGCAGCCGCCATCGCCTCGGGGCCGGGGAGACCGAAGAGCAGCGGCACACCCGCCGCGCCGCACTCGGGACACTCAGAGATCACCATTCGTACGGTATCCGCATCCGTGGACGGCCAACGGGCCACGGCCAGAAACTGCGGCAAGTCACCGCCGTCGGGTCGTGGGCTGGGCGGCGGAACGCCCGACGAGGACGAGAGGAATCGTCGCTGCCGCCAGGCCGGCGCCGATCCAGGCGACGGTCGTGATCGGCGCGTCGGCCCTGAGCGCGAGGCCGGCCAGCAGGGGCACGAGGCTGATACCGAGTTGGAAGGCGGACACCGTGGTTGCCCCGGCGAGGGTGGGTGCGTCGGAGGCGATGCTGAAGACTCGGCCGTAGAGGGCGGGGTTGAGCACGAAGCCGGCGACGCCGAGAAGCAGCACGAGCGGGACGACGGCGAGAGCGTGCTCGGCCAACGCGGCGATCAGCGCGGAGCAGACGACGATCCCGATCAAACCGGCGGCCATCGCGTGGTGGGGCCGCCGGTCGGCGATACGTCCCCCGATCGCCAGACCGAGGTACGCGCCGACGCCGAACAGCATGAGGACGGCCGCGATCCACTCGTCCGGGATCCCGGTGACACGGTCGAGAAGTTCGGCGAGGTAGTTGAACGTGACCATGTACGCCGCCGTACTCAGCAGCGTCACCGAGTAGACGAGCCACAGGGGTGGCTGCCGCATCGTCCGGAGTTCTCGTTCGATGCTGAGGTCCGGCGCAGCGTCCGTCCGTGGCATCGCGGCAGTGACGGCGGCGGCAGCCGCCAGCGTGAGGGCGACCACGGCCCAGAAACCCCCTTCCCAGCTCGTGCGGTACCCGATCAGAGTCCCGGCGGGACCGCCCAGGATCATGGCGAGGCTGAGACCACTGACCACGACGCCCGACGCGCGGGCCGCCCGGTCGGGCGGGACCAGGCTGACCGCGGTCACGGCTGCGACGGCGAAGAACCCCGCGTAGGCGAGTCCGGCGACGAAGCGGGTGATCAACAGGGCGGGGTAGCTGCCGACGATCAACCCGCCGGCGATGCAGGCGGCGAAGACGAGTTGGGTCAGCACGAGCGCGGTCCGACGTGGCCACCGCAGGCTGACGACCGCGAACGGCGGACCACCGACGACGACCCCGATCGCGAACGCCGTGATCAGCCCGCCCGCAGTGGCCAGCGTGACCTCGAGATCGGCGGCGACCGCGGGAAGCACCCCGGCAAGGAGGAACTCCGCGCTGCCCATGGCGAACAGGCTGAACGCCAGCAGATAGACCCCGAGCGGCAGAAGACGCCCGGCCGAGCGAGCGGGCCGGGTCGCGGTGTCGACGTTCACCGGGCGACCCCCCGCCGCCTCGGCCCGGCCTGCGCGCCAGCCAGAACGATTCCTACAGTGCGATGGTTCTCCACCACTGTCACCTCCGGGAACGACCGTGACGCAGCACATCGCTCAACGGCAACGAGCGTTGCCGAAACCGGAACGAGCTGATGTGCTGGGTCGGTGAAGTCTCATCCCGCGATCGACGCGACCCTCGACCAGATCGGTCACCGCCTGCGTCGGGTCAGAGAGACGAGAAACCTCTCGCTCGCGGAGCTCAGCCGCACCACCGGTATCTCCAAGAGCACCCTGTCGAGGCTCGAATCGGGGCACCGGAAGCCCAGCCTGGAGCTGCTGCTGCCGATCGCCGCCGCCATGGCCGTCCCACTCGACGAGATCGTCGCGGCGCCGCGCATCGTCGACCCACGGATGCCGCAGGCACCCCGGCGAACCGGCGGCCGCGTCATCGTTCCGCTGTCGCGGACACAAGGTGAGCCCAAGGCGTACAAACTCACGATCCCCGCGAGCGAATCCGAGCCGTTCCCGCGCACCCACACCGGATACGAGTGGCTCTACGTACTCAGCGGCCGGTTGCGCCTCATTCTCGGCGACTACGACCTGCTCCTCGGTCCCGGGGAGGTCGCCGAGTTCGACACCCAGCAGCCCCACTGGTTCGGATCGACCGGACGGGGCAGCGTCGAGGTTCTCAGTCTCTTCGGCGGGCAGGGCGAACGTGCCCACATCAGGGCGAGGCCGAGTCGCGCTGCCGCTCGGAAAGGTCCTACCGGACCGATGGCGTAGGGGACGGGCCGCGGCCCGCTCGGAGCGTCTCCAGAAGCGCCGCCGGCTCGTGTGGATCGTCGAGCGTCACCGCGAACCGCTTGCCGTTGGTCGTCGTGACGACCAGCCCTGGGCCGTGCCGCAACACGATCGCCGACCGTCCGGGCATCCAGCGGTAGCCCCAGCCGCCCCACTCCGCTGGATTGACGTCGACGGCGCCGACCTCGGCGACGCGGTCGAGCGGGATCCGCTTGAGGGGTATCCGCAACGCCGCCGGCACGACACGGAGCCCGCGCCAGTCAACGGTCACTCGCAGCCGGACGAACAACGCGACGACCAGTCCGAGGAGGATCAGCGGTGTGAGGCTGAGCGCGCCCGATCGCTGGCCGGTCGCCCACATGATCGCGCTGTGGACGACCCCGATCGCGAGCAGGCCCGCGCCGGCCCAGGCGAACAACGGTGCGGTGATCGTGCGGCTCCAGGCGCCGGTCTCCCCTGGACGCAGATCGACCCGATCCGCGGAGACCGGAGACACCGGGGCCGAGCCGGGCGGCGACAGCAGGTACGGCACCGCGCCGTAAGCGCCGCTGGCCACCAGCGCCACGACCCAGCCGCCCAGCACCGCGTCGTCCGGTGAGCCGGCGCGGAGCGTCAAGGCGGTCGGTACCAGCCAGAGGCCGGCCGCCATGCCCCCGATGAAGCCGACGACCGCGAAGGCTCCGCGGCGGGTCGCGTCCGACTGCGTCGTCACCGCCGCGGTCACGGCGCCGGCCACCGCGGCGCCGAGCGCCGCCGCACCGGTGCCCGCCAGGGCGGCATCGGTGGCCATCGTGCCGTCGGGCGCGGAGGTGAGATCGGGCCAGTGCGACGCCACACGCATGGGGAGCCGGTCGTGCCAGGCGAGCCAGGAGACCCCGATCGCCAGCGGCGGCACCAACAGTGAGGCGGCGGCCACTACTCGTCGAATCCGCATCTCACGCCCTCCCGATCAGCCGGACGATCTCCTCGTGCGTCATCCCGAGCCGACGCGCCTCGGCCGTCAACTGGTCAGCCAGCTCGCGGACGCGGATGAGCCCTGCGTTCGCCTCTGGACGCACCCGCGCACCCCGGCCCTGGCGCATCTCGATGACGCCGTCGTCGCGCAGCGCGGCGTAGGCGCGCAACACCGTGTGCATGTTGACCTGCAAGGCCGTAGCGAGGTCGCGCGCGGGCGGCAACCGCTCGCCCGCCGTGAGCGACCCGTCCACCACGCCACGACGCACCTGCCGGGCGATCTGCTCGGCTAGCGGCACCGTGGACGAGTGGTCGATCCGGAACAACATGTTCACAATGATACTAGAACAATGCTCGAAGAAGTCGGTCGCGGTGCAACGGTTTCGTCGCGCTCGGAACGCATCAGCGGTCATCCGGCAGCCGGCTGGAACGGGCTACGTCGCTGTACCAATGTGCGCTGGGTTTCACGGTGCGGCGGAACGTTTGTCGATCGACCGCGACGAGCCCGAACGTGTGCGCCCAGGAGCCCCACTCGTAGTTGTCCAGAAGCGACCAGTGCAGGTAGCCACGGACGTCGACGCCGTCGGCGACCGCTCGCCCGAGGCCCGCGAGAGCCCGCTGGGTGTACTCCCGACGCTCGCCGTCGTCGGCGGTGGCGATGCCGTTCTCGGTGACCAGAATCGGTACCGGGATCCGACCGGCGGTGTGCCGGACGGCGTACTCGAGGGCCTCCGGGTAGAACTCCCAACCGGTCTGGGTGCGGCGGGCCGCCGGGTCGGTCGGCACCGGTCCGTCCGGTCCGATCACCACCCGGGTGTAGGCCTGTACGCCGATGAAGTCGTCGGCGCGGGCGGCGTCGAGGAACTGGTTCTCCCGCGACCACGCCCATTCTTCGGTGACCGCTTCGGCTCCGGGTAGGGCCTGGAACGTCTGGTTGGCCACGGTCCAGCCGCTGGCCGTTCCGTCGAGGTCGGCGAGCTCCGCGCGGGCCGCGTGGTGTGCGGCGACGAGCGCGTCGGCGAGGCCTTGATCCGGCGGTGGCAGGGCACCGGCGACCAGGTCGGGGGCGTCGTGGCGCAGCCGGGCGGCGACCATCGCCAGCATGTTCGGCTCGTTGATCGTGCACACCCACGGCACGCCGTCGAGGATGGGGCGGACCGCGCGGACGTAGTCGGTGAACCGTTGGATGCCGTCGGGCCCGGTCCAGCCGCCGCCGTGGCGGAACCAGGCGGGCGAGGTGAAGTGGTGCAGCGTGACCACCGGGGTCAGGCCGCGCTCCAGGCAGCCTTCGATCATCCGCCGGTAGTGCGCCAGCGCCGCCCGCGAGAGGTGGCCCGGCACCGGCTCGACGCGGGCCCACTCGATGCCGAACCGGTAGGCGTTGAGGCCGAGGTCGCACACGAGGTCGAGATCCTCGCGCCAGCGGTGATAACTGTCGCAGGCGTCCCCGCTCCGGTCGGGCAGGGGCGAGCCGGGTGCGTTCTCCAACGCCCAGAGGTCGCTGGCGGTGTTGTTGCCCTCCACCTGGTGCGGCGAGGTGGCCGCGCCCCAGAGGAAGGACGGGGATACGGGTACGGGCACGGGGCGGTCCTTCGGGAGCAGGGTCACCGGTCGCGGTACGCGCCGGAGCGGATCAGGTCGGCGCGAGCACGCTCCGCCTGGTCGACCAGTTCGGCCACGACGTCCTCGGTGAGGCCGACGCCGAACGTGCGCAACGTGCGCAGCGGTATGCCGTCGACCATCCGCAGCAGCTCGGGAGCGATCGGGGCAGCCTGCCTGCGTCGAGCCAGAACCCGGCCGAGCAGCGGACCGCCGGCCGGATGGCTACGCCACTCGCCGACCGTGGAGGTGGCCGACAGCGGCGGCAGGAACCGGTCGCCGTTGGTCCGCAGATCACCGGTGAGTCGAATGTCGCGGGACGAGGCACCCACCCGGATCGGATAGCTGCCGGGGTCGACCGTCCAGCGCTGGTGCCGCACGTCCCAGACCGCGAGGTCGCGTGGGGTGAGCACCAGCGCCACGCGACGCTCCGCCCCCGGCTCGAGGGAGATCTTCGTGAACGCGCGTAGCCCGGTCGGGGTGTACAGCTGGACGACTTCCTGCCCGGCACGATCCCCGGTGTTGGTCACCGTGCAGCCGATCTCCCAGCGCTCGTCGTCGACCGGAGTGATCGTCAGGTCGGCGTAGCCGAACGTGGTGTAGGTCAGACCGTGGCCGAACGGGTAGGCGACCGGGGCGTCGACCGCGTCGAAGTGCCGGTAGCCGACGAAGACGCTCTCGCCGTAGACCACCTGACCGTCGCGGCCCGGGAAGGTCAGATGGCTCGGGTGGTCGGCCAGGCGCAGCGGAATGGTCTCGGCCAGCCGCCCGGACGGGGCGTGCACGCCGAGCAGCAGATCGGCGAGGGCGTCGCCGCCGGCCTGACCGGGCAGCCAGCCCTCCAGAATGGCGCGGGCGTGCTCACGCCACTCGGCTACCGAGACGACGCCGCCGTTCGCCAGCACCACCACGATCTCCGGGTTGACCTGCGCCAACTGCGTGAGCAGGCGCAGCTGATCGGCGGGCAGCGAGATCGTGGTGCGGTCGAAGCCTTCCGATTCGGCCTCCGCGGGCAGTCCCAGTAGCAGCACGACCGCGTCGGCGCCCTCGGCAGTGGCCAGCGCCTCGGTGAGCAGCGCGGAGTCGCCGGTGCCGTCCAGGCGATAGCCCGGGGCGAAAGTGACCGCGTCGCCGAGCCGGTCGGTCAGCGCGTCCAGCAGCGACGAGACCGCGGTGGGGACCACCCGGGAGGAGCCGCCGCCCTGGTAGCGCGGGGTGCGGGCGAGCTCGCCGACGACGGCGATCCGGCGCAGCGTGACCGCGTCCAGGGGAAGGACCGCGTCGTCGTTCTTCAGCAGCACGGCGGCCTCGGTGGCGGCCTGCCGGGCCAGTTCGGCGCCGGCGGCCTGCGCCTCCTCCAGCGAAGCGGCGGCGGTTCCGCGCACGCGCTCGTGTAGCCGGTGCAGGCGGTCCCGTACCCGCTCGAGGGCGGCCGCGTCCAGGGTGCCGGCGCGGACGGCGTCGGCCACCAGGTGGTCGGTTCCGGTCGGCGGCATCTCGACGTCGCAGCCGGCGCGTACCGCTGCGACGCGGTCGACGACCGCACCCCAGTCGGAGACCACCACACCGTCGAAGCCCCACTCGCCGCGCAGGACGTCGGTGAGCAACCACGGGTGCTCGCTGGCGGGCACCCCGTTGACCCGGTTGTAGGCGCTCATCAGCGCCCACGGTCGGGCGGTGCGCACCACGTGCTCGAATCCGGCCAGGTAGACCTCGCGCAGCGCACGCTCGTCGACCTGGGCGCTGATCCGCATCCGGTCGGTCTCCTGGTTGTTGACCGCGAAGTGCTTGACGCAGGCGCCCACCCCGGCCGACTGGACGCCGTCCACCAGGGCCGCCGCGAGCACTCCAGTGAGGAGCGGATCTTCGGCGAGGTACTCGAAGTTGCGTCCGCCCAGCGGCGACCGCTTGATGTTCATGCCGGGACCGAGCAGAACGTCGACGCCGAGCGCGCGCGCCTCGCGTCCGAGCGCCTGTCCGACGCGCCTGAGCAGTGCCGGGTTCCACGTCGACCCGAGCGACACCGCCGGCGGGAAGCAGGTGGCCGGGATGCTGTCACCGATGCCGAGCGCGTCGCCGCCGGGGCGGGTGCGCCGGACGCCGTGCGGGCCGTCGGCCAGGGTCAGCGGCGGCAGGCCGGCACCGTCTCCGGTCGTGTGCCACGTGTCGCTGCCGGACGTGAGAGCGGCGAGCCGATCCGGATCATCCGTCATGCGGACCCCTCCTGAGCAGGCGTTTCAATGAGGCGAGAAAAATCTACCACGTGGTAGATTTTTCGCTATGCTTCGTGCCGCACGCGGGGCTCCGCGGCGCATCACCAACCACAACGAGGTGTTTGTCGATGAGACGGACTCTGCGCACCGCCACGGCCGCGCTCGCGTTCGGCGCGCTCCTCGCCTCGGGCGCGTGCACGACCGACGGCGACACGTCCACCGGCGCGACCAAGACGACCTTGACGATCGGCACCATGACGCCGGCGCGCAGCATGGACCCGATCGACGCCGGCGGCGGCGGTACGCCGTACTTCCAGGCGGTCTACGACACGCTGATCAAGCGGGAGCCGGACGGCAAGCTCACGCCGATGCTGGCCAGCGCCTGGAAGTACGACGCGAGCCTCACCTCGCTCACGCTGACCCTGCGCGACGGAGTCACGTTCGACGACGGCACACCGCTGGACGCACCGGCGGTGAAGGCGAACCTCGACCGGTTCCGCAAGGCCGCGAGCGCGGAGGCCGCGCAGGCGCTGAGCACCAAGTCGGTCGCGGCCCCGGACGCCAAGACGGTCGTCCTCACGCTGAACGGCCCGGACCCGGCGCTACTCGACAGCCTCTCCGACGCGTACGGCTTCATCGCGAACCCGGCCAAGTTCGGCCGGGACAAGCCGTTCGCGACGCTCCCGGACGGCACCGGCCCGTACGAGCTGGACGCCGAGAACACCACCACCGGCTCGATCTGGACGTTCACCCGCAAGAGCAAGTACTGGGGTGAGGCGCCGCCGTTCCAGAAGGTGACGATCCGCGTGTTCGACAACGAGAACGCGATCGTCAACGGGCTCAAGACCAACCAGATCGACGCCGCCGTGCTGCAGAACGTCGACCAGCAGGTGGCCGCCACCTCCGGGACGAAGCTCAAGACCGCGTCCCAGGAGATCGACCTCAAGCTCTTCAACATCTTCGACCGCAAGGGCGCACGGGTGCCCGCGCTGGGCGACGTTCGGGTCCGGCAGGCGATCAACTACGCCCTCGATCGCGACGTGATGGTCAAGCAGATCCAGCAGGGTCGTGGCACGGCCACCAACCAGATCTGGGGCACGCAGGCGCCGGGGTACGACAAGGAGTTGGACTCGTATTACGCGCACGACCCCGCCAAGGCGAAGGCGCTGCTCGCCGCGGCCGGCTACGGGTCCGGCTTCACGTTGACGCTGTCCCGGCTCGCCGCGCTGGTGCCGGACTCGCTGGCCGAGGCGATGAAGTCAGATCTCGCCGCGGTCGGCATTACCCTGAAATGGGACGACCTGGACCAGGCTTCGTTCCTGACCAAGACGTTCCGTGAGTTCAAGTACCCCGGCGTCGTGATGAACGGCGGCCAGCCCGCGAAGGACTGGGCCACGGTCAGCGCGTCCCTCCTGCCGAGGACGATCTCCAATCCGTTCGGCGACACCGACCCGACGGTCGAGCAGTTGGCGGCCAAGATCCGTGCCAGCGAGCCGGCTCGGGCCGCGACCTACGCCCAGCAGCTCAACCGGCACATCGTCGAGCAGGCGTGGTTCGTTCCGCTGTACCGGATGCAGTACCTGCACGTCACCGTCCCCACGGTGACCGCCGTACCGCAGGCAGGCCTTGCCGTACCCGCCCTGTACAACTACCGCCCGGCCGCCTGAGGCCGACTCGTCGCCCGGCGCCACGGTGGCGTCGGGCGGCGCTGCCCCGAGAGGAAGATCCGGCGTGCTCGGATTCGTGCTCCGGCGAGCGGGCGCAGGACTGCTGCTCGTGTTCGTCATCTCCTTCGTGACGTACCTGCTGTTGTCGATACCGGACAACGACGTGGCGCGTGCCCTGCTCGGGTCGAACGCGCCGGAGTCCCTGGTCCGGGCGAAGAACGCCGAGCTGGGCGTCGACCGGCCGGTGCTCGTGCAGTACCTGGACTGGCTCAGTCATGCGGTCCGCGGTGACCTGGGGCGGTCGTGGTTCACCAGCGAGAACGTGTCCACCGCGATCGCGGCCCGGCTCCCGGTCACGCTGAGCCTCATGGTCGGTGTCACGCTGCTGACCGCACTGGTCGCCTTCGCGCTGGGGACCTGGGCCGGAGTACGCCGGGGCGCGGCCGACCGGTTCGTCCAGGTGCTCGGCGTGCTCGGCTACGCGCTGCCGGGCTTCCTCGTCACGCTCGTGATCGTCCTGGTCTTCGCGGTACGGCTGGGCTGGTTCCCGGCGATCGGCTACATCCCGCTGACCGACTCGGTGAGCGGCTGGTTGTCCACGATCACCCTGCCCATCCTGTCGCTCTCGATCAGTGCGGTGGCAGGCACCAGCCAGCAGGTGCGCTCGGCCGTGATCGAGGTGTCACGCCAGGACTACGTCCGGACGTTGCGCTCCCGCGGGCTGCCCACGCGAACCATCCTGTGCAAGCACGTGCTGCGCAACGCCTCCGCGCCGGCGCTGACCGTGCTCGGCATGCAGTTCGTCGGCCTGCTCGGCGGCACGGTCCTGGTCGAGCAGATCTTCGGCCTCCCCGGCCTGGGGAGCATGGCCGTGCAGTACACGACCCGAGGCGACATTCCGGTGATCATGGGGCTGTTGACCGTCACGGTGATCGGCGTCGTCCTGATCAACCTCGCCGTGGACCTCGCCATCGGCCTGCTCAACCCGAAAGCGAGGCGCGCATGAGATCCGCTCGCCGGCTGCTGCGCAATCCGCTCGGCGTGGTGTCCGCGCTGATCCTGATCCTGGTCGTCGGTGCAGCGCTGGCCGCGCCGCTGCTCACCCAGCAGCAGCCGGACGCCGCGTCGCTGCGCGACGCCTTCGGCGCCCCGCGCGCCGACCACCCGCTCGGCTTCGACTCCGCCGGACGCGACATCTTCAGCCGCCTGCTCTACGGGGCCCGCAACACGCTGGGCGGCGCCGCCCTCGCCGTCGCGGTGGCGGTCGCGCTCGGCATTCCCTCCGGCCTACTCGCCGGATACGCCGGCAAGTGGTTCGACGCGATCGCCAGCTGGCTGGTCAATCTGATCATGGCGCTGCCGGCCATGATCGTGCTGCTGGCGTCGCGAGCCGTCCTCGGGCCGACGGTCTGGGCCCTCATGGTCATCCTGGGCGTGCTGGCCGCCCCCAGCTTCTTCCGGCTGGTCCGAGGCATCGTCGTCAACGTCCGCGGCGAGCTCTACGTCGACGCCGCCCGGGTCTCCGGGCTGCCGCCGTGGCGGATCGTCGTGCGGCACGTGCTGATCGTGGTCCGCGCGCCGATCATCATCCAGCTCGCCCTGGTCGCCGGCCTCGCACTCAGCCTGCAGGCCGGCCTGGAGTTCATCGGCGTCGGCTCGAGCAGCGCCCTGCCCACCTGGGGCGCGATGCTCAACGAGGGGTTCCAGAACGTCCAGCGTGCTCCCCGGCTCATGCTCTGGCCCGGCCTGGCGCTCGGGCTGACCAGCGCGGCGCTGGTGCTGCTCGCCGCCGCGCTGCGCGATGCGCTGGAGGATCGAGGCACCGATCCCGCCCCGGTACGCCGCCGGCGAGTCGCCGAGGCACGTCCCGCACGGACGGACGGGAAGCCGGAACGGGCTGCCCTGCTCTCGGTGCGTTCGCTCGCGGTCGCGTACCGGCTACCGGACGGCACGGAACGGGAGGTCGTCCACGACGTCGACCTCGACGTGGCGGCGGGCCGCATCGTCGGCCTGGTCGGAGAGTCCGGATCCGGTAAGACCCAGACCGCCTTCGCGATCCTGGGCATCCTGCCGGACGGCGGCCGGGTCAGCGGCGGGAGCATCACGATCGACGGTGAGGACGTCGCCGGGTTGAGCGCCCGCCGGTGGCGCACGCTGCGCACCTCGGTCGTCGCGTACGTCCCGCAGGAGCCGATGAGCAATCTCGACCCGTCGTTCACCGTCGGCTCGCAGCTCGTCGAGGCGATCCGGGCGGCAGGCGGGCGATCGCGCGCCGCCGCCAGGCAGCGCGCCGTCGAGCTGTTGCGGGCGGTGGAGATCCGGGACCCGCAGCGGGTGCTGCGCAGCTATCCCCACCAGATCTCCGGCGGGATGGCCCAGCGGGTGCTGATCGCCGCCGCGATGGCCGGCGACCCGCGACTGCTGATCGCCGACGAGCCGACCACCGCGCTCGACGTCACGGTGCAGGCGGAGATCCTGGCCCTGCTGCGCCGGCTCCAGGCCGAACGCGGTCTCGGGGTGCTGCTGGTGACCCACAACCTCGGTGTGGTGGCCGACCTGTGCGACACCGTCGCGGTGATGCGCCAGGGCCGGATCGTCGAGAGCGGGCCGGTCGCCGAGGTGCTCGGCGCACCGTCCCACGACTACACCCGTGCGCTGGTCGACGCGGTGCTCGATCGGCCCGAAACGGAGGTCCGGTGACCCTGCTGCAGCTCACCCAGGTGCGGGTCAGCTATCCGGGCCGCGGCTGGCGTGGCCGTCCCACCGAGGTACTGGCCGGCGTCGATCTGGCGCTCGAGGCCGGGCAGACCCACGGCCTGGTCGGCGAGTCCGGATCCGGCAAGACGACGATCGGGCGGGCCATCCTCGGGCTCGTCCCGATCAGCGGCGGCGCCATCCACCTGGACGGCGTACCGATTCACGGCCTGCGCCCACGGCAGCGACGTGCGCTGAGCCGGGACGTCCAGGTGGTCTTCCAGGACCCCTACACGTCGCTGAACCCGTCCCGGCCGATCGGGGACACGCTCGCCGAGCCCCTGTACGCCCAGGGGCGTCGACCGCGTACCGCCCGGGACCGCGTGGCCGGGCTACTGGAGCGAGTCGGACTGCCCGCCGACGCGATGCACCGGCTGCCGCGGGAGTTCTCCGGCGGCCAGCGACAGCGCATCGCGATCGCCCGCGCGCTCGCCATCGAGCCGCGCCTGATCGTGTGCGACGAGCCGGTGTCCGCTCTGGATCTGACCACCCAGCGCACGGTGCTCGACCTGTTGCTCGAGATCCAGCGTGACACCGGGGTGGCGTACCTGTTCATCTCGCACGACCTGGCCGTGGTCCGGCACGTCAGCCACGTCGTCTCGGTCATCCGGCACGGCGAGATCGTCGAGTCCGGCCCGGCCGCGACGGTGACCGGCGCGCCGCAACATTCCTACACGCGCCAGTTGCTGCTGTCCGCGCCGGTCGCGGATCCGGTGCGGCAACGGGCACGGCGGGAAGCCTACGAGCGGGAGTTCGCCCGATGATCCGAGCAGTTGTTCCGAACCCGCAGCAGCTCGCCTGGTCCGGACGGGTCCGCCCGTTGGAGGCGGGTGTGCTGCGGGTCTGCGGTCCGGACTCGCTGATCGCCGACGTCGCGGCCCTGGCCGCCCGCTGCGGCGGTCCGACGCTCCGGGCCGCCGCGGCGGACGCCGCCGACGTGGTCGTCGAGATCGACGCCGAGTGGCGACCCGATCCGGTGTGCGAGGAGCCGATCGGCCTTGACCCGGGCTGCGGCCCGGAGGCGTACGCCGTGCACGGGCGGCTGGTGCAAGCCGCCACCGAGGCCGGGGCGTACCGGGCGCTGACGGTGATCCTGCAGGCGATCGATGCGGACGGGCTCCCGCTGTTCGAGGCCGTGGACGCACCGGCCCTGCGCTGGCGAGGTCTCACCCTCGACGTTTCTCGCCACTTCCTTTCGATCGCCGAACTCGAGGCGATCGTGGACCTGCTGGCCTACTACCGGCTGAACGTGCTGCACCTGCACCTGACCGACAACCAGGCGTGGCGGCTCCGGATGCCGGGCCGGCCCGCGCTGACTCCGCCCGAGGGCAGCTACAGCGCCGACGACCTGGCCGCACTCGCCGCGTACGCGGGTCGTCGGCACGTGACCCTGCTGCCCGAGATCGACATGCCCGGGCACGTGCTCGCCGCCCTGACCGCGTACCCGGACCTGGTCGGCGATCGGCCCGCCCCGCTGCCGGGGCTGGGCCATCTGCGGCCGCGCGTCCCCGCCGCGGTCCGGTTCGCCGAGGAGGCCGTCGACCTGCTCTGCTCGCTGCTGCCCGGGCCGTACGTGCACGTCGGCGGGGACGAAGCGATCGGCATGGACCCGCAGGAGTACGCGGAGTTCGTCCAGCTGGTCCACGCCCGGGTCCGCGGCCACGGAAAGCGCCCGGTGGCCTGGCAGGAGGCGTCCCGGGCACGGGTCTTCCGCGAGGGTGACGTGCTGCAACAGTGGATCTCACCGCGCGATGCGCCCCGGCCGGAGGACCTCGACCGGCTGCCGCCCGAGTACGCCGCATTCCGCGACACCTTCGCGGCCGCCTTCCGCCCGGCGCCGCAGGACCTGCCGCGTGCGCTGGCAGACGGCGCCTGGCTCCTGCTGTCGCCGAGCCATCCGTGCTACCTCGACCGTCGATACGCCGAGCCGTCCCTCGATCCGGCGCAGGACGCGCTGATGACCCGCCTCGGCCATCCGGGGTATCCCGCGGAGCACACCCGAGATCTTTACCGAACCACCTGGGACGACCTGCCCCGGGTGGCCGGCGCGCAGGCGGCTCTGTGGGCGGAGACGATCACCGGCATCGGTGATCTGGCCGCGCTGTTGCTGCCGCGCCTGCCGCTGCTGGCGGAGATGATGTGGAGCCGACGCCGCCGCCCCTGGCCGGAGGTGGCCGCTGGGATCGCTGGGCACGCGCCGGTCTGGGAAAGCCTGGGGCTGGCCGGCTACTACCGTTCCGCCGATGTCTTCGTCCGCCATTCCTAGGAGAGATCGCTTGTCCCAGACGGAACGCCTCACCAAGGGTGAGCGCACGCGTCAGCGGATCCTGGCCGCGGCCCTGAAGATCTTCGCCGAGCGTGGCTACGCCGGCGTGTCCCTGCGCGAGGTCGCGGCCCGCGCGGATATCACCCACGCCGGCCTGCTGCACTACTTCACGGGCAAGGACGACCTGCTGCTGACGATGATGATCGAGCGGGACCGGGCCGAGATCGAGGCGATTCGGAGTTACGTCGCCCGGCGCGGTGCCGGCGCCGAGCAGGTGATCATCCCGTGGATGATCCGGGACATCGCCCGGAACCAGAGCCGCCCGGACATCGCGCCGCTGTTCGTGAAGCTCTCCGCCGAGGCCACCGAGAGCAGCCACCCGGCGCACGAGTACTTCCGCAATCGGTACGCCCAGCTTCGCGAGTCGCTCGCCCGCGGCTTCGCGTACGCGTTCGCCACTGCCGACCCACCGGTGCGCGGACGCGACCCGCAGCACTGCGCCCAGCAGCTGATCGCGCTCGCCGACGGACTGCAGGTGCAGTGGCTGCTCGACCCGAACTCCACCGACATGGTCGCCTCGCTCCTGGACTACCTGCGCGGCGTCGGTGTCGAGGCGGACGGGTGGGCCGACATCGCCGTCCCCGAGGACCGGTCCACGTGACGTGGTTACTGGTCGCGGTGGTGACCGTGGCCGCGTTGGTTATCGGCACCTGGTCGGCGTTCCGGCTCAGCCCCTGGCCGCTCGTGCTGCTCATCCGGCACCTGCCCGCGCTGTCCGGCGAAGCGCTCAACGACCGCTTGGCCGGCCTCGTGCCGGACGGTGTCGCCTCGGTGGTCGACGAGCGATACGACGACGCCGACCGCGACGCCTACCTCGACGTGTTCCGCCCGGCCGGGAGCGCCGCCCTGCCGACGATCGTCTGGGTGCACGGCGGCGCCTTCATCGCGGGCACCCGCCTCGACATCCGCAACTACCTGCGCATCCTCGCGGACCGCGGCTTCACGACGGTCGGTGTCGAGTACTCGCACGCCCCCGAGCGCCGGTATCCGACCCCGATCCTGCAGGTCACCGCGGCACTGAGGTACCTGCAGCAGCACGCCGACCGACTCGGCGTCGACCCGGACCGGATCGTGCTCGCCGGGGACTCCGCGGGTGCGCAGATCGCCGGGCAGACCGCGTTGGCCCTCTGCGACCGGGAGTTCGCGGCCAAGGCCGGGTTGCCGCTGGTCCCACCGGCGGTCCGGATCCGGGCGACGGTGCTCGCCTGCGGGCCGTACGACCTGCACCTGCCGGACTACCAGGGCCAGTACGGCCGGTTCCTGCGCGCGATCATGTGGGCGTACACCGGCACGAAGGACTTCGAGAGCGATCCCCGCGTCGCCTGCGCCTCCCTGCCGCAGCACGTGAGCGCGCACTTCCCGCCGACCTTCCTGACCGTCGGCAACGGCGACCCGCTCCGCCGCCACTCAGTGGCCCTGGCCGAGGCACTGCGTGCGGCCGGTGCGCCGGTGGACACGTTGTTCTACCCCGACGACCACACGCCGCTGCTCGATCACGAGTACCAGCTCGACGTCACGACCGAGGCCGGCGCGGCCGCGTTGGAGCGGATCGTGGCGCACGTCGACGCGTACACGTCAGCTGAGCGGCCCGTCCGTCCCTCAGGACCTAGCCGGCGCGGCGCAGCCCGCGACTGAGCAGCGCGGACAGACCCTTGACCAGCGCGCCCGCGGCGTTGACCAGGCCGGGACGCCGCCGGCCCAGCCGCGCGGCCAGCGGGAGCGTCGCGACCGCACCCAACCCGAAGAGCACCCACAGCACGCTGTACGTCGCCTCGCCGGCGCCCAGCCGTTCCCGGACGAACGCCGGGCTCGCCGACTCGAAGGGCCCGTACACGAAGTAGTACGCGGTCGACAGGGCGATGAACAGCGCCACCCCACGCCCGGAGCGCGTCGCGGCGCGGTCCTCGCCGCCGGAGCACCAGGATCACCAGCGCGGTCTGCAGCCCCGACCAACCCTGCGGCTGCGCGATCCAGAGCAGCAGCATCAGCACGAAGTTCTCCGCCGACGCGGAGAGGAACGACACCGCGCTGATCTGCCAGACGACCCGCGGAAGCCGTCCGCTTCCGGGCCGCGTGGCGGTGACCGTCACCGGACGTCCGCCGAACCGGCGCCACCGTCCTCGCGGGGCACGCTCAGGTCGACCGGGCAGGTCCGGCCGCACGCGGACCAGGTGCAGGTCCGGCAGGTCGTGTCGGCCTCGGCGCGCTGCCGTGGCTCGGTGATCAGGACGGTCGCCAACGCCTCGACGAACGGCCCGCGTTGCTCCGGGGGGAGCCGGACGAGCAGCGAGTCGACGGCGGCGTCCCGCGCGTGTTGCCAGGCGGCGAGCCGCTCGGCCCCGGCCGGGGTCAGCCGCAGCGGCACCCCCCGCCCGGTCGATCGGTCACGGCGCAGCAGGTCCCGGGACGCCAGCCGGTCGACGAGGCGCACGGTGCCGGACTGGGTGAGCCCGACCCGCGTCCGCAGCCACTCCACCGAGCAGCCGTCGTGCTCCGCGACCAGGGTCAGCGCGGCGAGTTCGCGAGGGTCCACGTCGGCGTCCCGGGCCGCGTCGCACATCCGGTCGTGTAGCACCGAGGCGAACGCCATCACCACGTTGGCGGTATGCATGAGTCATTCATATCGCATCGACGACTCGCGTCATGGCGGTCGGGCGCAAACAAAGGTCGTGTGGTATTGGCCATCGCCGATCCCCGCTCGTGCCCTGTGATTCGCGATAAAAGAGGCGACCTGAGCGAGATCTCTTTCGATTGAGCCTTGACGCGCGGCGTGAACCTGGCAGCCTTATACCCAGTGGTTCGCAATGGGGCCGCGCTTTCAGAGGACATTGAGTATGGCTACTGGCACCGTTAAGTGGTTCAACGCTGAGAAGGGCTTCGGGTTCATCGCACCCGACGGAGGCGGCGCAGACGTCTTCGCCCACTACTCGGCTATCCAGACGCAGGGTTACAAGGAGCTGAACGAGGGCCAGTCGGTCGAGTTCGACGTCACTCAGGGGCAGAAGGGCCCGCAGGCGGCCAACATCCGCCCGCTGTAGGCCACCGCGCCACCGCCTCGGCGGTGGCGTTTTGCACGTAGACGCAGCGGGCCTGCGCCCGGTCAAGCGACCGGACGCAGGCCCGCTGCTCTGTGCTCAGAGGCGGAACGCCGGCGCGGCGGTCCGTACACCTAGCCGACCATCCGGCAGGCGTCTGCTCAGGACGACTCGGCGACCGAGTACCGCCGCGGTTATACGGCACGACCCTGGCGAACCCCCGGATGGATCGACGGACCGTCAGGGGCCGAGACCCATTCGTGATCGGTCCCGGAGGTCACCGGAAGTCGTCGGCGTGGAGCGCCGCCCACTCTCCGAAGGAACGCGGTGGGCGCCCGGTGACCTTCTCGACGTCGGGGAAGACTTGGGACTCGTCGAGCGTGCCGTCGCCGTAGAAGCTGAAGAACGCGTCGACGTACTCGGCCGGCGTGCCCTGCTCCATCTCGGCGCGGGCCTCGTCGTCGGAGAGCCCCACGCAGCGCAGCTCGCGGCCGATCGCGTCGGCCAGCACGGCGACCTGATCGGCGGGCAGCAGCGACTGCGGGCCGGTCAGATCGTAGATCCGCCCTTCGTGCCCGCCGCCGCTCAGCGCCCGGGCGGCGACCGCCGCGATGTCCTCCGGAGCGACGCACGCGACCCGGACGTTCGGGAACGGCACCCGGACGACGTCGCCCTCGCGCAGCTGCGGCAACCAGCGCAGAGCGTTGGACATGAACGCCCGCGGCCGCAGCATCGTCCAGGTCAGGCCCGAATCGCGCACCGCCCGCTCGGAGAGCGTCATGTAGCGGGAGATCGCGTTGGTCAAGTCCTCCAGCGCCGCCGACCCGCCCGACAGCAGGACCACGTGCCGCACACCCGCCGACCGGGCCCGCGCCAGCATCTCCGGCATGCCGGCGTAGCCGGGCAACAGGAACATCGCGTCCACGCCGGCGAATGCCTCGTCCAGGGACTCGGGACGATTGAGGTCCCCCAGGACCGCCTCGACGCCGTCCGGGTGCGCGGCCTCGCGCCTGCGGACCAGGGCACGCGCCGGTAGCCCGGCTTCGGCCAGCGTGCCGACCAAAGCACTGCCCACGTTGCCGGTGGCGCCGGTGATCAGAAACATGCTGCTCCTCGTCTCACGGGGACCCTGAATCCTCTCATCACGCCGCCAGGACGAGACTGAACAGCGCGTCGCTCAGGGGCCACCGGGGACGACCAGGCCGGACTCGTACGCCACCACCACGGCTTGCGTGCGGTCACGCAGTCCCAGCTTGGCGAGCACCCGGCTGACGTGCGACTTGACCGTCTCCTCGCCGACCACGAGACGAGCGGCGATCTCCGGGTTCGACAGGCCCTCGGCGATGAGCCGGAGCACCTCGGTCTCGCGGGCGGTCAGCGTGCGGAGGGCGGGGCCGAGCTCACGCCGTCGCACGCGCATCCGGGCGAACTCCGCGACGAGTCGCCGGGTCACGGTCGGGGCGAGCAGAGCCTCCCCGGCGGCGATGACGCGGACGGCGTCGAAGACCCGCTCGGCGGTCGCCTCCTTGAGCAGGAATCCGCTGGCGCCGGCGTCGAGGGCGTCGTAGACGAGCTCGTCGAGGTCGAACGTCGTCAGGATCAGGACGCGCGGTGGCTGACGGCCGGCGAGTAGACGGCGGGTCGCCTCGATGCCGTCCATGCCCGGCATCCGGATGTCCATCAGCACGACGTCGGGGTGCAGCTCGCGGCAGACCCGCAGTGCCTGCTCGCCGTCGGCGGCCGAGCCCACCACGGTGAAGTCGGGCTGGGTGGAGAGCAGAAGCTCGAAGGCCGTCCGCACGACGTCCTGGTCGTCGACGACGACGATGCGGGTCGCCGTCATCGGGTCGCTCCCTTCGTCGGCAGAACCGCTTCGACCAGGAACCCGGCGCCCGGCGCGGCCCCCGCCACGACCCGGCCACCGACCACCGCGGCCCGTTCCCGCATCCCGGCCAGGCCGTGTCCGTGTCCGCTGTCGGCCTCCGGCTGCGGGCCGGGGCCGTTGTCGTGGATGCGAACGACCAACTCCTCGCCGTTGTACCGCAGTTCGACGTCGACCGCCGCGCCGGCGGCGTGCCGGCGGGTATTGGTCAGCGCCTCCTGCACGATCCGGTAGGCGGCCAGCTCGATCCCGGGGTCGAGTGGTTCGACCGCGCCACTCACGATCAGCCGGACACCGCTGCCGGACGCCGCGTCGCGTACCTCGTCGAGGAGCGCATTGAGCTGGTGGAGTCCCGGCTGGGGCTCCAGTGTGGACTCCGCGTCGACGTCCTCCCGTAACACGCCGAGCAGCCGCCGCATCTCGGTCAACGCGGTGCGGGCCGTGTCGCCGATCGCGGTGAGCCGGCGGGCGCCGTCGGGCGGCAGCCCCGGGGTGGCGAGCCGAGCCGCCTCCGCCTGCAGGGCGATCATCGTGATGTGGTGCGCGACGACGTCGTGGAGCTCCCGGGCGATGCGGGCGCGCTCACCCCGGGCGGCGTACTCCATCAACGAAGCGGCCGCGGACTGCTCGGCCGCACGGTGTCGGCGGCGGGCCTCGCGCAGCCGTAGCGTCGCTCCCACCGCGGTCGCCAGCGTCGTCACCCCCAGGAGGGCGAGGGCGAGGGCGAGCCCGCCGGGCCGGTCGTCCCACGCCGCCAGGGCGGCGTACGCGACGAACGGCAGGACGAGCGGGGCAGCGATCCGCAGTGGACGCGTCCGTCCGGCGGCGCCGTAGAGCACCACCAGCGCGGCGATTCCGGCGACCGTCACCGGGGACACGATCAGCAGACCGGACAGGACGGCCACGGCCGACAGCGCGGCGGCCGTCGCCGGCCAGAGCCGCACCAGCGCGACCGGAGCCACCCCGGCGAGCGCGACGAGCACGGCCAGGGCCAGCGGAGGGCGATCGGAGGCGCGCACCACCACCTCGGTCACCGCGGCGGCACCGAGCGCGGCCGTCAGGGCAGCCGCCCCCACTCCCTTCACCTCCGTCATTGTGACCGGCCCGGACATCGGTGTCGTCCATCCCGGCAGGGATGCGTACCCCCCAACTGAGGGAGATCGGCGGCGGCGAAGAACCCCCTGCGCCGGGACGCGTGCGGCGACCCCGGCTGCATAGCCTCCCGACATGGACCCCACCATCGAGGTACGCGGACTGCGCAAGCGTTACCGCACGACCGTCGCGGTGGACGGACTCTCGTTCACCGTCCGGGCCGGCGAGGTGACCGGCTTCGTCGGACCCAACGGCGCCGGTAAGTCGACGACGATGCGGCTGATCCTCGGGCTCGACTCGCCGGACGAGGGCGAGGCCTTGGTCAACGGTCACCCCTACCGCCGGTTACGGACGCCGCTCACGCAGGTCGGTGCGCTGCTGGACGCCGCGGCCCTGCACCCGGGCCGGCGGGGTCGCGATCATCTGCTGTGGCTGGCCCAGAGCAACGGCCTCGGCAAACGCCGGGTGTCGGAGGTACTCGACCAGGTGGGGCTGGCGTCGGCGGCGCGTCGCCGCGCCGGCGGCTACTCGCTCGGGATGCAGCAACGGCTGGGCATCGCCGCCGCGCTGCTCGGCGACCCGCCGATCCTGCTCTTCGACGAGCCGGTGAACGGGCTCGACCCCGACGGCATCGTCTGGATCCGCGGCCTGATGCGATCGCTGGCCGCGGAGGGCCGCGCCGTCCTGGTCTCCAGCCACCTGATGGGCGAGTTGGAGGAGACCGCCGACCGCCTCGTCGCGATCGGCCGGGGCCGGGTGGTGGCCGACACGAGCGTGGCCGAGCTCCTGGCGGCGGCCTCGAAGGGCCGGGTGGAGGTGACCACCGCGCGGCGGGCGGACGCAACCAGAGTGCTCGCCAACGCGGGCGCCACCGTCGCGGTGGCCGGCCCGGAGACCGTCATCGTCGAAGGCCTACCCGGCGACCGCGTGTCGGCGCTGCTGACCGAGGCCGCCATCCCCTTCTCCGAGCTGCGGCGGCACCGGGCTTCGCTGGAGGCGGCCTACATGGACCTGACACGCGGTGCGGTCGAGTTCGCACCCGACGCTCCCGGTGGCGCACCCGAGACCGAAGGGAGCGTCCGGTGACCGGCCGCGAGTCCTTCCGTGGCCTGCTGCTGGCCGAGTGGACGAAGCTGCGCTCGGTGACGCGGTGGGTCGTCACCCTGGTCGCCGCCGTGGCCCTCACGATCGGCTTGAGCTACCTGGCCGCCTCGGGTAGCCGCAGCGACATCAACAAGCACGCCGACTTCGTCGCCGGGCCGCTCGACGAACCGGTCGCCGACTCGTTCTACTTCGTGCACCAGCCGATCACCGGGGACACGACACTGACCGCCCGGGTCGCGTCGCTGACGCCCCACTCCCAGGGCGGCTCCCCCGGCAACGGGCTGACCCGACTGGACGATCCGAGCCCGTTCGCGTCGCCGGCCGCCGGACTCATGATCAAGGACGGCACCCGCCCGGGCTCCTCGTACTCCTCGCTGATGCTGACCCCTTCGCGGGGCGTCCGCATGCAGTGGGACTTCGACGCCGACCGCGGAGGCAGCGCGAGCAGCGGTACCCGCTGGCTACGGCTGGTCCGCTCCGGCGACACGATCACCGGCTACGAGTCGGCCGACGGCGTCGCCTGGGAAAAGGTCGGGACGGCGACGCCGAAGAGCCTCCCAGACACGGTGGAGGTCGGCTTCTACGTCTCGTCGCCCCCGGACGTCTTCACCTCGCGGGGCGGGGGCAGCTCGTCGGTGGGCGAACGCCCGACCCTCACGTCGGCGACGTTCGACAGCGTGCGGGTCGACTCCGGGACCGCGTGGCGCGGTGAGCAACTCGGCCGGACGGTCGTCGGCGAGAAGGGCGCGCCGCCGGGCGGCCGCGTCACTGAGCGCACCGGGACGTTCACGGTGACCGGCACCGGCGAGGTGGGCCCCGAGCCGCCGGACGACGACATGGTCTCGATCGCCCTGATCGGCATCATCGCCGGCATCATGGCGCTGGTATCGGTCGGCGTCCTGTTCGCCACCTCGGAGTACCGCCGAGGGATGATCCGCGCGACGCTGGCCGCGACGCCCCGGCGTGGCCGGGTGCTGGCCGCCAAGGTGATCGTTCTCGGCGGCACGTCGTTCCTGGTCGGTCTGGCGGGAACGGTCGGGTCGTTCCTGCTCGCGATCCCGGCCCTGCGTTCGCGGGGATTCACGCCACCCGGCTTCCCGCAGCCGTCGCTCACCGACGGTGCGGTGCTGCGGGCGATCGTGCTGACCGCCGCCTTCATGGCCGGGGTCGCGCTCGTCGGACTCGGCATCGGCATGGTGCTGCGGCACACGGCGGGTGCCATCACGATCACGATCGTGCTGGTCCTGCTGCCGCTGATCGTCGGGATGATCCTGCCCGGCAGCTCACCGAAGTGGTTGATGTACACCACGTTGGCCGGTGGAATGGCGACGCTGCGCGCCAAGCCACCGACGATCACGCTCGCCGAACCGTGGGCGCTGATCGGTCCGTGGGCCGGGATCGGCGTCGTGGCGGCCTGGGTCGCCCTCACCCTCGGGCTGGCCTGGTGGCGCCTGCGGACGCGGGACAGCTGATGCGGGCGGCCCACGCCGAGTGGACGAAGCTACGGACCCTGCCGAGCACGGGCTGGCTGATGCTGCTCACCGTGGCCGGCACGGTGGGCCTCGGCCTCGCGATCACCGGATCGCTGGACTACACCCACTGCGCGCCACCCTGCCGTGTCGACACCACCAAGCTGTCGCTGACGGGTGTGCGGCTGGGCCAGGTCGGGGTCCTCGTCCTCGCGGTGCTGGCGACGACGGCGGAGTACAGCACCCGAACGATCCGGCCGACGCTGCTGGCGGTGCCCCGGCGGCCTCGGGTGGTGCTCGGCAAGCTCGGTGTGCTGACCGTCCTCGGAGTCGTCACCGGCGTTCTGGCCGTCGCCGGATCCCTGGTCGCGGGGCGGGCCGTTCTGCCCGGCAACGGGTTCACCGCGGCGCACGGGTTCCCGGCGCTGTCGCTCGCCGACGACCTCACTCGGCGAGCGGCGCTCGGCACGGTGGTCTACCTCGGTCTGGTGGCGCTGCTCGGGGCCGGGCTCGGCCTCCTGCTGCGGGACACCGCAGGAGCGCTCACCGCCGCCCTCGGCCTCCTCTACGGCGCGCCGGTGCTCGCCCTGTTCGTCAGCGACCCGACCTGGCAACACCGCATCCACCGGTACGCCCCGATGGACGCGGGCCTCGCCATTCAATCGACCCGCGACCTCGCCGCCGCACACATCGGACCGTGGGCAGGGCTCGGCGTGCTGTCCGCGTACGCCGCGGCGGCGGTCGTCGCCGGCCTGGTCCTGTTCCAGCTGCGCGACACCCGCTGACGCTCCCCGCTGACGCCGGGACCGGACGGCCGGCGGCACAATCGGGCCCGTGCGCGAACGCTCGGCCTCACCGTGTTCCGGCCGTGGGAAGCCTGAGTTGCCGACCTCGGTCGATGAGTTCTCGTCGCTCGTGGCGTCAATGGTGGTGTGCCGACCGCCGTCGGCCGGATTCCGAACGAGGAGGGTCACGAGTGGGCAGCATCTGCGCGTCGGTGTTCATGACGCTGGACGGTGTCGTCGAGGCGCCGCACGTCTGGCACCCCGCTTTTGTCAGCGAGGAGAGTCTGGCCGCACTCTCCGACCAGCTGACCGATGCGACGGCCATGCTGCTCGGTCGCCGCACCTACGAGGAGTTCGCCGACTACTGGCCGGACCAGCCGAGTGACGTGCCGCTCGCCGATGCGACCAACAGCATCCCCAAGTACCTGGTGTCCCGGACCCAGCCGGCCGCGCAGTGGAACAACACCACGGTGTTGGACGCCGGCCTCGTCGCGGCCGTCCGCGCCGTGAAGGAGCGGGAGCGCAGCGTCTTGGTACCGGGCGGAGCTCAACTGATCCGCGGGTTGCTGCGCGAACACCTCCTCGACGAACTGCGGATCACGCTGGATCCGGTCATCGTCGGCTCCGGTCACCGGCTTCTCGTCGACGGGCTCCCCCAGACCCGGCTGGAGCTCCTCGACGTTCGTCGCCTTCCACACGGCGTGACCTACCTGGTGTACCGGCCGGAGCGTCCGGCGTGACCCGGCCGAGCGGTCCGATCGACCCGTCCACCGCCGAGGACGCGGCGCTGGCCGACGCAGCCGGTCGAGGTGACGACGCGGCCTTCGCGCAGCTGGCCGCGCGTTACCGGGCCGACGTGCAGCTGCACTGCTACCGCATGCTCGGCTCGCTCGAGGACTCCGAGGACGTCACCCAGGAGACCCTGCTCCGCGCCTGGAAGGCCATCGGGGGGTACGAGGGACGCTCCGGCGTTCGCACCTGGCTGCACCGCATCGCCACCAACGCCTGCCTCGACGTCCTCGCCCGGCAGCAGCGCCGACGGCGACTGCTGACGCTCGCGTCCGGGAACGAGCCGCTCCCGCCTGCGGCGGTCGCGGTTCCGTGGCTGCAGCCCTACCCCGACCACCTGATCGGCGATCCTGCCGACACGTCTCCCGAGCCCGCCACGGCGACGGTGACCCGGGAGACAGTCGAGTTGACGTTCATCGCCGCACTGCAATTGCTTCCGGACGCTGCGCGCGCGGCCCTGATCCTGCGGGACGTCCTCGGCTGGCCGGCCACCGAGTGCGCGCAGGCGCTCGGGCTCTCGGTGCCCGCGGTGAACAGCGCGCTCCAGCGTGCTCGCGCGAAGCTGCGGACGCGACTCGGCCCGGACCGTTCCCAGTGGCGCCGGAGCACCGATCTCACCGAGCAGGAGACCGCGCTGCTGCACCGGTACATGCGCGCGATCGAGGCCGCGGACGACCAGGCCCTCGCGGCGCTGCTCGCACCGGCCGCCCGAGTCAGCCACCAGCCCGGTGCCGGCGGGCACCACGGCACCGAACCGGTCTGGTACGCCGGTCGCGCCACCATCCTCGAGAGCTGGGCACCCGTCCTGCACAGCTCCCCGGCACTCCGCTTGCGGATGCGAGCCGCCCGAGCCAATCGGCAACCGGCTGCGGCCACCTACCTCCACGTCCCCGGCGAGTCCGCTTACCGGGCGTTCTCGCTCTCGGTCGTGACCATGCAGGACGGTCTGCTCACCGAGCTCGCGCAGTTCGGTCCGGAGCTGTTCCCCGCGTTCGGGCTCCCCGACGCCCTCCCTCTCCGCGAGCCGGGCTAGTGCGGTGTCCACGAAGGTCCACCGGGTCCGACACATCATGCGGGGATGGAGTGATCCGGTTCGTCATCAGGTTGGGCTGCTCAAGCGCGTGTGCACTAATGCAGGCTGTAACACGTCAAAGTGCGCACGTACCCCGGATCGCTTGCCCAGAACCGGACTCCAAAGCCAGCATCGGACGCTCCGCTCGCGGATATCAGACCTGCACACGATGCGCGTCCCAGTGGCCGAGATTGCGTTCCACTAACTGAACACTCAAGCCGGCATCCTTGGTCACCGCAGCGGCCGCTCGTCGGGCAGACAGGCGCGGTTGCTTCCCAACGCAATCCGCCTCCGGCTTCAGCGACCCCCGTGAACGATCTGGTCACCGGGCTAACTGATGCCCGCTGCGGACAGACGGTCGCCGACCATCCGGGCGAGCGCCTGCAGCTCGCTCGTCCGGACCTCGGCACCGCTGGGGTCGGCGTACTCGTCGAGGGCTGCGGTCGCCAGAGCAGCGAACCGTGCCTCCCGCGCCAGTAGCCAACGACCGCCTCCCGCCTTGGACAGCACGGCGCGATCCTGCAGCCAGGCCAGCGTCCGGGCACAGTTGAGCACCGCGTACACCGGAACGGGTGTCCACTCCGCGGTGAGACGCCGCAGGTCGTCGCAGCTCTCCAGCACGTCAGCGCCGACGGAGGCGACGAACTCCGCGTCGGCCACCCGGCGCAGCACCCGCCGCGCCGGCGGCCCCCAGGCGGACACGCCGACCTCGTGCGCGACGAGCAGATGCCCAGCCAGGTCCGGGTCGTTCCCGCCGACCGACAGATCCCACGTTCCCGGATCCTGGCCGGCCAGGCGGCCTCGACTGAAGTGGTACAGGTACCCGATCGGGTGCCGATCGTTCGCCGCCTGGGCGCGCGACAGGATCGAGAGTTCGAACCCGCCGCCCGGAGCGCGAGCGTCCTCGGCGAGCAGTTTCGGGTGGAACTCCTCGAGCCCCGCCCGGCTCTCGACGACGATCAGGACGTCGAGGTCGCTCGCCGGACCCCAGCACCCCCACGCCAGCGAGCCGTGGACGACGATCGACACCAGGCTCCCCGGAAGGGTCTCCCGGGCCGTGCCGACCAGCCGGGTCACCGCTTCCCGGGCCGCCGGCGGGAAGGCGGCGACGACGGTTGCCGGAGTGTCGAAGGCGGGCGCGGGCACGCCGCGAAATGTAGTGCTGCCGCTCGCTGGCTTCCGGTCAGGAACTGGCCGGAAGGGCCTCTAGCGTGGCCGGAAGCAGCAGAAATCAACGAGAGGACCGGCGATGCCCGAGCACACCGACGCCACCCCCACGGGCTACACCACCGTCGCACCGTGGGTTGTTACCGACGACACCGGAGCGTTCCTGGAGTTCGTCACCGCGGCGTTCGGCGGCACCGAGCTCGGGCGGGTGACCACCGAAGACGGCCTGGTCGGCCACGGGGAGATCCGCGTCGGCGACACCGTCGTCCTCGCGTTCGACCGGCGCGCGGACTGGCCGGTCATGCCCAGCCTGCTCCGTGTGTTCGTCGCCGACGCTGACGCGGCGTTCGCGTCGGCCCTCGCCGCCGGCGGCACCGTCGTCACCGCGCTGGCCAACGACGCCTTCGGGATGCGCGGAGGCCGGATCAAGGATCCGTTCGGCAACATCTGGTGGGTGTCCAGCAAGATCGAAGACGTTCCCGAGGACGAAATGTGGAAGCGGCTCGGGCAGCCCGCGTACGCCGAGTCGATGCGGGTCGCGCAGGAGACGCTGGACGCCGAGCTGAGCGGCCGGTCCCACGGGCGGAGCAGCACACCGCTGGAGCGGCGCTGACGGTGACGTCGGCGGGTATTGGCCGGTCGCCGTCGCCGCGCGCTTCTACGCTGGGCGGGGAACGGTGGGAGCACTAGGAGGCCGAGCCATGTCCCCCTCGCAGAAGGCGGCCGCGCGCAGTGTCTTCGCGGTCTGGACCAACGGCGATCTGGACGCCCTCGACGCGGTCGTCGCACCCGACGTCGTGCACCACGACCCCTACGACCCGCACGGCGCCCACGGGCTGGCCGGCATGAAACAGTCCATCGCCGACCGTCGGCGCGCGTACCCCGACCTGACGTTCACGATCGAGCGTCAGGTCGCCGAGGACGACACGGTGGCCACGCACTGGACGGCCGGGATGACGCACGACGGGAAGCGGGTCACCCTCTCCGGGATCACCATCGACAGGTTCGCCGACGGAAAGATCGTCGAGGCCTGGCGCGTCATCGACATGCTCGGCTTCCGCAGGCAGATCGGCGCTCCGTCGTCCGAGTAGACCTCGCGCGGCCGCAGGCGGGGCGGTCCGCTCCCGGAGGCGCGAGTTCGGCCGGACCGCAGCGGGCCGACGCCGCGGTGCGCCACACTCAGCACGGCTGACGGGAACTCATCGAGGAGCGACCGCATGAGCGTGGCACCGCACCGCCTGATCCTCGCGGCGCTGGTCGCCGCCGTCCTCTCCGTAGTATTTCCGCTGTCGGGCGCCCCCGGCGTGGATCGCCTGGGCACACCGGCCGCCTCGGCGGCGTCCGGCGGCACGTTCTCCCTGCTCACCTACAACGTGGCTGGGTTGCCCGAGCCGCTGTCCTCCAGCGAGCCGGCGACCAACACGCCGCTCATCGGCACCCGGATCCAGCCGTTCGACGTGGTCAACGTCCAGGAGGACTTCAACTACCACGCCGCGCTCTACCGGGCCGACAACCATCCTTACCGGACGCCCACCAGCGGTGGGGTGCCGTTCGGCAGTGGGCTCAACACGCTCTCCCGGTACCCGATCAGCGGGCTGACCCGGGTCAAGTGGAGCCGGTGCAACGGCTTCGACTGCCTCACTCCCAAGGGCTTCACCCTGCTCCGGGTGCGGCCGGCCGACGGAGTCACGCTCGACCTGTACAACGTGCACGCCAACGCCGGTAGCACCAACGCCGATCTGGCCGCGCGCCGCGCGAACCTCGCTCAGCTCGGCTCGTATCTGGCGACGCACTCGGCCGGCAACGCCGTGATCGTCGCGGGCGACACCAACACCCGCTACACCCGGACCGGCGACACGATTCGCGAGCTGGTGAGCGGCGCAGGCCTCACCGACGCGTGGGTCGAGCTGGAGCGGGCCGGCGTGCCACCCGCGCTCGGCGCCCCGGCGCTGACCTGCGATCCCGCGGCCGTGACCGACGCCTGCGAGGTCGTCGACAAGGTGCTCTACCGGTCGAGTCCTCGGCTGGCCCTGACCGCCGTCGACTTCGCCAACGAGCACGCCGGGTTCGTCCGGGCCGATGGTCAGCCGCTCTCCGACCACTACCCACTGCGGACGACGTTCCGCTGGACCGCGCCGTAAGCCCACCGGGCGTCGTCCGGGCATTGATGCCGAATCGACACGTGTCACCAGGACCGCGGACGGCCCTCGTCAGTAACGTGCCGAGGCATGTCCGACGCACGGGAGGGCGAGCCACGCGCCGCGCTCCGGCGGCGTCGGAACCTCAAGACCGTCCTCGTTGTCCTGCTCGCCCTCGTGCTGTGCGGCAGCTGCTGCGTCGGTTGCCGAGAGGTGCTGATCGGCGACGTCATCGTCGCCGACAGACCCGACCTGGACAGCACCGCCGTGAAGACCGCCCGAACGAACGCCGAGACGCGGCTGGAGCGGAATCTCAGCATCGCCCGGCTCCCTGGCACTGTCGTCGCCGACGCCGGACAGGCAGCGTGTTACCCCGGCGAGCACTCGATCAAGTTCAGCACGCCCTACGACCACCTTTGCATCAGCCGTCACGTCGTCTACCTCGCGATCACGGCGACCTCCGTGCGCGCGACGCTGCGGACGATCCACACAGCACTGGTCAACGAGGATTGGTCGGCCCAGCGCCCAGCGGACCGCGGCGGTGACCGGCTGACCCTCAACGACGAGAGCACCCACGAACCCTCGACCGGTCCGACTGCTCTCTCCCTTCGTGAAGCGGCATACGCGCGGGACGAGGACCAGCTCGCTTTCCGCTACGGACCGGTGAGCAAGGACCTGCTGACCACCCTCACCGCCTGGCAGGACATCTCCCTGTACGCGTTCACCCCGGCGTACTGGTCCGAACGGCACCGGGTCACCGACGCCGATCTCGGTGCCGCGGTGCGCACCTCTGGCGGCGACGTGCTGATCGCAGTCGCCGCCGAGCAGACCTGGTTCCGGAACGGCGACTGACCAGCCGCTCGGCCGGCGCGACGGCGGCTCGGCCACACGCGTCCTCAGGACCGGTCGATCGGGAGGCCGAAGAGCGGGAACAGATCAGCCCGGTGGAACGCCAGCACCGCGGAGATGCCCGCCTTGTCCAGCGTCAACACCTGCAAGGAGTGCGCGTGGAACGCGCCGTCGCGTCCCCGGATGTAGCAGGCGAAGGCGGGCTGCCCGTTGGCGGACGTCTCCACCATGAGGCGCCAGCCGACGCCCGGGCGCAGCTTGGAAGCCAGTAGGCGCAGCACGTCCTCGCGGCCGTCGAACCAGGTCGGAATCGGCGGCATTTCCCACCGGGTGTCCTGGGTGACGAGGCTCTCCAGAGCGGTCAGGTCGGCCGTCTCGAACGCCGCGGCGTACCGGTCGAGCAGCGCGCGGCGGACCGGCTCGTCCGGCTCGCTGAACTGGTCCTCGGTCGGCGCGAGCGTGGCGAGTTCGGCGCGGGCCCGCTGGAGCGAGCTGTTCACCGCCGCCGTCGTCGTTTCGAGCAGGCTCGCCACGTCCGACGCCGGCCAGGCCAGCACGTCCCGCAGGATGAGGACAGCGCGCTGCCGCGGCGGCAGGTGCTGCAGCGCGGCGACCATCGCCAGCCGGAGGCTCTGGCGAAGGCCGACCACCACGGCGGGGTCGGCGTTCAGCAGGACGTCCGGGAACGGCTCCAGCCAGGGCGTCTCCAGTGCGTGCGCCTCGAGGTCGTCCGGGTCGGTGCCGGGTGCGCCCAGCGCCGACGGCACCATCCGGCGGCTGCTGTGCTGCAGGGCGTTCAGGCACACCCGGGTCGCGATCCGGTAAAGCCACGTCCGCACCGAGGCGCGCTGCTCGAAGTCGGCGAAACCGCGCCACGCCCGCAGGTAGGTCTCCTGGACGGCGTCCTCCGCGTCGTGCAGCGAGCCGAGCATCCGGTAGCAGTGCGCGACCAGCGCGCCCCGGTGCTCCGCGAACTCGTCCTCCAGGTTCACCGCATCTCCTCGACCGGCTCCCGCTGCGGCTGGGCCACCATCGGAGCCGGAGTACGCCGCGCGGCGATCCCGAGCCCGGCGAGCGCGCCCAGTGCCGACAGTACGCCGGCGGTCGCGAGTGCCCCGCTGAATCCGCTGGTGAACGCCTCGTAGCCACCGGCGGTGGCGAACACCGCGGCCATCACCGCGACTCCCACGACGCCGCCGAGCTGCCGCATCATGGCGTAGACGCCGGATGCGATCCCGACCGCTTCGCGGGGGAGGGCTCCGACGCTGGCGCTCTGCGCTGCGGGCATCGCCATCGAGACACCACTGCCGGCGACCATCAGCGGCACGACCAGGTCGGTGTAGTCCGGCGAGCCGGTGCTCAGCCGGCTGATCCAGAACATGCCTGCGGCCTGCAGCGCCAACCCGGCCACGACGAGGGGCCGCTCGCCGATCCGGTCCACCAGGCGGCCGGCGATCGGCGCGACCAGGAAGAGCGTGGCGGTCCAGGGCAGCACCTGCAGGCCCGCCTCCAGCGGACCGGAGCCGAAGGCCGCCTGCATGTACTGGGCGACGAAGAACACGGCGCCGAAGAGTGCGGCGGTGAGGAAGAACCCGGCCGCGTTGCCCGCCGAGAACACTCGGGAGCGGAAGTACGCCAACGGCAGCATCGGCTGCGGAGTGCGCTGTTCCCAGGCGAGGAAGGCCAGCAGCAGCGCGCCTCCGACGACGAGCGAGCCGACCACCTCCAGGCTGGTCCAGCCGGCCGCTCCGCCGCGGACCACGCCCCAGACGATGCCGAGAACGGCGAGAGCGAGCAGGAGCGCGCCGCGGTAGTCCACGCGCCGTGCGGGTCCCCAGCTCTCGCGCATCGTGCGGAGTACGAGCGGGATCACGAGGACGCCGACCGGCACGTTGATCCAGAAGATCCACCGCCACGCCAGACCCTCGGTCACCGCCCCGCCGATCACCGGTCCGCCGAGCACCGCCAGTCCGGTGAGACCGCTGAAGATGCCGATCGCCCAGCCGCGGCGCTCGGGCGGGAAGGCGGCGCCGAGCAGGCCCATCGCGAGCGGCATCACGACGGCCGCGCCGACGCCCTGGACCGTGCGGGCCGCGATCAGCATCGGGACCGAGGTCGCCAGCGCGCAGCCGATCGAGGCCACGGTGAAGAGGGCGAGGCCGGCCGCGAACGTACGGCGGCGCCCCCATCGGTCACCGAGGGCCGCGGCGGCCATCAGCAGCGTCGCGAAGCTGAGGCTGTAGGCGTTGACCGTCCATTCGAGCTGTTCGATCGAGGCACCGAGGTCCTGCCTGATCGTCGTCAGCGCCGCCGCCACCACCAGGACGTCGAGCGCCACCATTACCGAGCCGACCGAGGCCAAGGCGAGCACCCAGCGCTGCTCGACGGTCGTCTGCTGCCTGCTCATCACGAGCGTCCTCCTGAAGTTTCGCTGTCATCGGTACTGACAAGCGAGGAGGGCCGAAGTCATCGCGGCGATGAGTTCGGGGCGCCCGCCCGGTCAGAAGGAGTGACAGCAACCTCACGAGGAGAGCCCGATGACCACAGCAGTGATCAGCTACCGGACCAAGCCCGAAGCCGCCGACGAGAACCAGCGCCTGGTCGAGAACGTGCTCGCCGAACTCGCGACCGTGTCGCCGCCGGGCCTGCGGTACAGCGTCTTCCGGCTGGCCGACGCGGTGTCGTTCGTCCACGTCGTCGACGGCGACGGGTTGGCCGAGCTGCCCGCCTTCCAGGAGTTCCAGCGTGGGCTCAACGACCGTCTCGCGGCCGGCCCCACCCGGCAGGACGCGACGCTGGTCGGCTCCTACGCCCCAGCCCTGGCCGAGAGGAGCGGCGTCCGTCCTTGACCTGAAGCGCGGTTGACCTCCTAGCGTGCGGAGCATCGCGTCGTCGATGCTCAGGAGGCATGATGTCCCGTCCAACGCTCGGTGATCCGGCTGCCCAGGCGGCCGCCGAACTCGCCGTGAAGGAGTTCGCCGCGGAGTTGCAGCGCGGGGGTGACACGTTCGACGCCGACCTCTACGACCGGTCGTTCGCCGAGGACGTGCTCTGGGGTAGTCCCTACGGGGCGACGCTCGCCGGTTTCGCACCGCTCAACGCCATCCATCACCACCTGATGGAGTCGGCGCGCGGGGCGACCGACCCGGACGCGCCGCCGCGGGGAGCCCCGCCCTCGCGATTCGAGGTCGTCTCGGTGCTCGCCCCGGCGCCGGGCGTTGCAGTCGCACAGATCCGGCGGCAGGCCGCCACCGCGGACGGGTTCTCCGAGATGGCCCTCTACGTTCTCGTCCAGCGCGAGGGGCGGTGGTGGCTCGCGGCCGCGCAGAACACCCCGATCCGAACTCCTCCGGCGAGCTGACGCGCCGGCGCGTCAGCGCGGGCTGACCCGTCGGCGCGTCAGCGTGGGCTGACGGCTGCGGTGCGGCGCCGATAGCTCTCGTCGCGAGCGCGGGCGAACGTCTCCCCGGGCGTGCTGCCCAGGTAACGCCACGGCCACGCCGTCACCTGGTCGCCGAGGACGTCGAACAGCTCGGCCGCCGCGTCGTACTCCTCGGCCAGCCAGAACGCCATCGCGAGCCGGTTGTGGTCAACCTGCCAGCCGAGCCGGGGCCGGTAGGCAGGGTGGCGCACCGACCGGTCCGCCGCGGCGTGCAGCTCGGCCCGGGTGTCCGGCCGTCGGAGATGGGCCCGGCCGTCCTCGTCCCGGGTGAGGTAGAGCCAGCGCTCGAGGTGCGCGTCGGCGATCAGGCCGGCCAGCCCGGTCTCGGGCGGGGCGGTCGCCGCCGTCTCCAGGGCGAACCGGTGCATCAGCTCGTCGGACCCGCCCCACTTCAGGCAGAGCTGCATGAACAGGCCGGAGTGCGCGCCGAGGTGCCAGCGGTGCCGGGCGACGGCCTCCCCGAACCGGCGCTGCGCCTCCTGCACGCCCAGCCCCATGCCGACACCGCAGACGATCAGCTCGGCCCACGCGGTCGGGTCGTGCGGGTTGCGGGCGATCGCCTCCACCAGGTACTCGTGCGCGAACCGCAGCCGTCGCTCGAAGATGCGGAACTGGGCCGTCGAGGTGTTCTTGGCCCACTTGTTCCCCCGGGCCAGCCACGCCCAGTCGATGGCGTGCGCCCCGCGGACCAGCATCGGCAGGTGTGAGCGCGGCTCGGCGTCGGCCCACTCGCCGGCCCACGCCTGCACGCCCTTCGCTCGGCTGGCCAGCCCCACGTAGAAGCTCAGCGCGTCGGGGTCGTCGACGACACGCAGGAACTCGTGCACCGCCCGCCAGTCCCGGCGCTCCATATCGGCCAGCAAGCGGGCGGCCGCCGGGTCGCCCAGCGTGGGATCGACGGCGGGGATGGGCCTGGACTGCCGCCGGAACGGCGCCATCGATACACCCTCCTATCACGACTCGGCGTCGCGCGCCGATGGCCCCGCACCCTACCGGCCCGGCATCGCCCGCAGTTGCGGTTGCCCTGCTCCGGCGGCTAGCTTCCAGCCTCGTGTCCGATCCCCGTACGGTGCTGGGCGGTTTCGCCGCTCTGAAGGTGGACGGCGTCCCGCACGACGTGCTCGTGCTCCACTCCGGACTGCTGCTGCTCGCCGACCAGAAACGGTCCGGGTCCGACGTCAAGCGGCTGAACGGGCTGGTGGCCGCGGTGGGAGTCGAGGAGCTGATCCGGCAGCACCGCTTCCTCCCGTTCGAGGAGGTCACCCACTCCCGCGTGCACAAGCGGACACCGCTGCGGGTGGAGCTGGATCTGCTCGGCGGGGGCACCTTGACACTGGCCGCGGGGTGGACGACGCCGCTGCTCACCAAGGACAGCGACCGGCTGCTGTGCGACCTGCTGACCGAACTCCCGGCTACCCGGCCGATGCCTGCGGACGGCGCCGAGCAGGCCGCGCGCGCCTGGGCCGAGGACGCGATGGTGCTGGACGGCGTCGCCAACGTCACCGCGAACGAGGTCCCCCACGACCTGCTCGTCCTCGACATCGGGCTGGTGCTGATCGCCGACCCGGGCCCGTTCGAAGTCGGAGAGGCACGCCTCGCCCGGCTGGTGGCGCGCATGCCGGTGTACGAGATCGTCGGCCGTTACTGGCTCGTCCGGTACGAGGACGTGGTCGACGCCCGGATCGTCAAGACCTTGCCGTTGCGCGCCGAACTCGAGCTGTACGACGGGCTTCGGCTGACGATCGCCGAGCGGATGGTGAGCCAAAGCCTCACCCGAGACGGCCGGGCGGTTTTCGTCGACGCTCTCCGGTCGGTGGGCGCGGTCACGCCGTAGCGGTCCGACCGAACCGCGTATTTCGCAGCTCCGGCCCACTCGAGTTAACCGGACTTAAGGGAGAGTCACGCTGCGGAGCGAATTCCCACACCGCCGCAGACTCTCTTCGTCGCGGCGATAGGCGATTCGCGCGGAAAGGCCGACCTCTGCCAGAAGTCCTTCAAGCGGGCGTTAAGTGGCATGTAAAGAACGGGTCAGGCTCTTCGCAAGACCGCATCGCACCTGGTGAGGTGGGTTCCGGATCAGCGCGGCACGGCGTGCAGATGCCGAACCCGGACGGCCTCGACCGCACGGGAGGCCAACGACGCTGCCGCGCGAAGCACTATGGACAGCACTAGGTCAGCAGGAGCATTCATGACTCTCGGTAACAGGTTGACCCGCCTCGCGGCGGCGTCCGGCGCTACCGCGGTGGCCACGGCCGCGCTCGTCGGTTTCGCGGGAGTCCCCGCCCAGGCCCACGGGACGTTCGCCGGCCCGGTCAGCCGCGTCTACTCCTGCTACCTGGAGAACCCCGAAGCACCGAAGTCGGCGGCGTGCAAGGCCGCGGTGGCGGTCAGCGGGACGCAGGCGTTCTACGACTGGACCGAGGTCAACATCGCGAACGCGGCCGGCAACCACCAGGCGCTGATCCCCGACGGCAAGCTCTGCAGCGCCGGCCGGGCCAAGTACGCCGGCCTCGACCTGGCCCGTTCCGACTGGACCGCGACGAAGTTGCCGACGAGCGGCTCCTTCACGTTCTCGTTCAAGGCGACCGCGCAGCACAAGGGCCGGTTCGACCTCTACGTCACGAACAGCACGTACCGGCCCACCCAGCCGCTGAGGTGGTCGAACCTGGAGGCCACCCCGTTCCTCTCGGTCACTGACCCGGTCGCGGTCAACGGTGCGTACCAGCTGACCGGCCGGCTGCCCGCCGGTAAGACCGGTCGCCACCTCGTCTACGGGATCTGGCAGCGTTCGGACAGCCCGGAGGCGTTCTACGCCTGCTCGGACGTGGTGTTCGGGTCGGAGAGCAGCTCCGGAGGCGGCACCGTCGTCACGCCGACCACGCCGACCACGCCGGCGGCCACCGCCTCGGCGGCGCCGAGCAACTCGGCGTCTCCCAGCGCCTCCGCGTCGTCCTCGCCCGGCGGCTGCGGGACGTCGTCCGGTCACCACCACCACCGCCGCACCGACCCCAGCGCCACGGCGGTGCGCAAGGCCAGCAGCAACAGCACGCTCGCGCCGGCACTGACCGGCTCCCTCGGCACCGCGTTCCTGTTCGCGATGGGGACTGCTGCCCTCTTCGTCGGCCGCCGCTACATCGGCAAGCACCGCCACTGACCAGCTTCCGTCGCCGGTGCCCGGCCGGGTATCTGCCGATCGGCAGATACCCGGTCGGCTGCCCGGTCGAGATGCTGGTGACGTCGCCGCCCGACCGGGCGGGTCGCCCGAGGAGGTCACGATGTCCCTGGCTACCGCCATCCCGAGCAGCCGGTCCACGACGAACGAGGCTCACCTGGTGCCGCCGCCTCCGCGCCACGCGGTGCGGGCCGCCTACGCCGCCGCTGCTTCCGCCACGATCGGCTTTCTTCCGCTGCACGTGATCTGGGCGCTGGGCATTCCGCTCTTCGCCGACCCTGACCTGTTCCGGCCCTGGTACCAGGACGGCGGCGGCGTCTATCTGCTGACGCTGAACCTGCTGGCGCTGCTGCCCGCGGTGCTGGCCGTCGCGTTGATTCGCCCCTGGGGCCTGGTCTTCCCCCGCTGGGTGCCGATCGTCCGCGGTCACCGAGTGCCCCGGATGCTCCTCATCGCACCCGGTGCTGCGCTCTCCGGCTTCCTCCTCGCCTACACCGCGTTCGCCGCGGTCCTGATGCCCCTCCAGTGGGACGACCCGGCCGCGATCTTCGACCCCCGCACGGGCATCTACGGGATCGCACAGTTCCTGGTCTGGATCGCGGGGCTCGCGATCGCCACCCGCTCCTACGCCTGCCGCACCCGCCCGAACGCCAGCTGAGGTCAGGCGTCGAGTTGCGCCACGAGACGAGCCGGTGCGACGACGCGGTACGCGTCGGTGACGATCTCGGTGACCTCCGCCCAGTCGACCTCCACGTCCAGGTAGACGCCGACCCAGCCGCGGTGGCCGACGTACGCCGGGCGGAAGTACCGGTCCGGCGCGGCGGCGATCAGGGCTTCCTGCGCTCCGGGCGGTGCCGCGCACCAGCACGCCAGTCGGTCGTCATGATGGTGGTCGGCGTAGGTGACGAACGTCTTCTTCCCCCGCACGAACCAGGTGGGCTCGCCGTGGCTGAGCCGCTCGGTCGTCTCCGGGAAGGCCAGACAGATCCGCCGTAGCCTCTCGAGCGCAGCATCCGTCATGCGGTGATTGTGCGGGACCGAGGCCCGCCGCACGGAGCAAAGCCGCCATCGCGGCCGGTCTTCCCGGGCGAGAGGCAGAACTACTCAGGTGCTCGACGCCGTCGACGACGACGCTGAAGCCATGACGATCACTGAGTCCCGCCGGTTCCTCGCCCCGGGCCGCTCTCCGCAGAGCGGCGCACGGAAACTCCTGCTCGGTCTGTTCGGTACCCAGCGCTCCGGCGTCCCCGCCGCGATCCGGCCGAGCGCCACGGTGGCCGGCCCCGTCCCGCCGCGGACCGAAGCCCCGGGTCGGGTGATCTGCTGGCCCCTCGACCCGGTCGCGCGCGAGCACCTCGCGTCCCGCGCGGAGAAGCGGCTGGTCGAAGGCGCCGCCCCGGACGCCCCCGCTCCGACCGAGTCCGACTAACGGCTGCCTCGGGCTCGGCTGGCGGCCTTGCCGCTGCGCGGTGGGTGGGCGCCGGTCAGGGACGCCACAGCAGGACGGAGATCCCGTGCGGCGTCTCGGAGAACCACCCGTCGTCCGACGTCCGGATCAGCAGCCGACGCAGGTCCGCCTCGAACGCCGGTAGCTCGGCGGCGAACAGATGCGGCGTCGAACCGGACAGGGAGAAGACGGCGGCCATGATCTCGTCGACACTCCGGTCCACCACCGGGGCCGTCCCGACCTCGATGCGGGTCGGGCCGGTGAAGCCGGCCTGCCGCAGGATCTCCTCCTCGCTGCCGCGGGTCCCGCCGGGCAACGTGCTGCGACCGGCGCGGCGAACCGGGCCGAGATAGCGGGCGACCAGCGCGTCGATCCGATCCCACGGCGGCCGCGGATGCGGCAGCGGGTCCGCACCCTCCGCACCCCGGTGGGTGGTGGCGCCCACGTGGATCCAGGTGCCGTCCGGCGTCAGCAGGCCGCGGACCCGCCGAGCCACCACGCTCCGATCCATCCAGTGGAACGACTGCGCGAACGTGGCCACCCGGAAGCTGCCGAGGTCGTCGGAGAGGTCCTCGGCCCGCGCCCGGACCCACTCTACGGTGGTGATCCCCAGGTCGCGGGCGCGGCGGGACGCCTCGAGGAGCATTCCGGGGTCCGCGTCGACGCCGACCGCGGCCTCGAACAGCGGGGCGAGCAGGAGGGTCAGGGATCCGGGGCCGCACCCGACGTCCAGCAGCCGGCCGGTGCCGTCCAGACCGAGTGCTTCGCCGATCACCTCGGCGAGGCCCGGTGGATAGGGCATCCGGCCGACGACGTAGTGCGGTGCGCTGCCGGCGTAGAGCGTCTCGTCCCACTCCCACCCGTCCCCGGTCACTCGCGGAGGCTACTGCCCCGCGCTCACGGCGTCACGCCGTCCAGGTCGAGTCGCGCGAGCCGTCCGGCGTCGGACAGGATGTCGATCGCGGCGATCCTGCCGTCGGCGATCGTGAAGCTCATGACCGAGAACGGCTCGTCGTCGACGGTGTTGACCAGGCCGGCGACGCCGTTGATCACCGCGGGGTGGGTGGCGGCCGCGGTGGCCATGCGCCGGAACGTGTCGGCTCGAGCGGCCACCGCTGCGGCGCCGCTGATCACCCGCAGGCCGCCGGTGAGCACTCCGCCGTCGGTGCGCAGCACCACGTCCGGGTCGAGGAGCGCCAGGAGCGCGTCGAAGTCGCCGCCACGCGCGGCGGCGAGGAACGCGTCCACCACCCGACGTTGGGCAACCAGATCGCCGTCCGGGGTCGGTGCCGCGCCGCGGATACGCTGACGCGCGCGGCTCGCCAGCTTCTTGGCCGCGACCGGCGTCCGGTCCACGATCGGGGCGATCTGGTCGAAGGGCAGGCCGAACAGGTCGTGCAGCACGAACGCCAGTCGTTCGGCGGGCGTCAGGACGTCCAGCACCACCAACAGGGCGAGGCCCACCGAGTCGGCGAGGAGGGCTTGCTGCTCGGGGTCGGCGGCGTGCTCGCTGCTCACCACCGGATCCGGCAGCCGATCCGGGGTCGCCTCTTCCCGGCGACCCTTGCGGGCGCGCAGCATGTCCAGGCACACCCGGGCGACCACGGTGGTGAGCCAGCCTCCCAGGTTGTCGATACCGTCCGCGTCCGCGCGAGCCAGTCGCAACCACGCCTCTTGAACGGCGTCGTCGGCGTCGGTCAGTGAGCCCAGCATCCGGTAGGCAACCGCCTTCAGATGTGGCCGGTGCAGCTCGAACTCGGCGGCCAGGCGGTCAGCGGCGGTCACGGTGGCGTCCCTTTCGTCGGCGGTCGTAGCACTGACGGATCGGAGCCGGAAAAGGTGACCGGGTCGGCGTCGCGGTCACCTCTCCGGCCCGCCATCCGTCAGAGCAGCGACGCATTCCTGTTCCGCGAGAGGACACACCACCATGACCATCGAGTCCCGGCTGCCGAACCCCGCCCAGCTCATCCCTGAGCTGGGGCAGATCGGCGGCGCCCTGTTCAAGGCGACCGGGAACGGGTCGATCCCGGCGACCACGATCAGCCTGGTGCAGCTGCGCGCCGGGCAGATCGTCGGGAGCACATACCTGACCGTTCTGCACGCCGGAAACCTCCGCAAAGCCGGAGAAACCGAGCAGCGCCTCACCGCAGTGGCATCCTGGCCGGACGCACCGTTCTTCACCGACGCCGAGCGGATCGCGCTCGCGCTGGTGGAGGCCGTGTTGACGGCCAACCCGTCCGGCGAGCGGGTGTCCGACGAGCTCTACGCGCGGGCCAGCGAGCACTACGACGACACGGCGCTGGCCACGCTGATCATGGCGATCGGCCAGGTCTGTTTCTTCCTTCCGCTGGCCCTGATCGGGAAGCCGCTTCCCGGTGTCGCGCCCACGGAGCAGTGGCGGAGCTGACCCCCCAGCGGCTCCGGACGAGACACGCTCTCGCCTAGAGTCGGCTCGTGGCATCCTCCCCCTCCGGTCGCGGTGCGGTTCGACTGGCCGAGCGGCTGCGCGCGGCCCGCGACCGGAGCTTCGTCGGCCGCGAGAGAGAGGTCGAGAGCTTTCGCTCCGCGCTGGCCGGCGACCCGGACGCGCCGATCGTCCTCTACGTCCACGGCCCTGGCGGGGTGGGCAAGAGCGCGTTGCTGCGCCGCTTCGTCACGCTGGCGGAGGACGCCGAGCGGACCGTCGTCCAGATCGACGGCAGGATGCTCGATCCGACGCCAGCCGGCTTCCAGCTCCAGGCCGGCGAGGCGCTCACCGACGAACGGGTGGTCCTGCTCGTCGACAACTTCGACCGCTGCCAGGGCCTGGAAGCGTGGTTGCGCGAGCACTTCCTCCCCGGCGTCCTGGACGGCGTCGTCGTCGTGCTGGCCGGACGGCAACCTCCGCACGCGGATTGGCGGTCGGACGGCGCCTGGGGGGAGGCGCTCGCGGTCTGGGCGCTGGCCGACCTGTCGGCCGACGACGCCGCGGCACTGGTGCGGGCCCGCGGCGTTCCGCCGGAGTCCCAGGCCGCGGTGTTGCGATTCGCCGGCGGGTATCCGCTCGCGTTGAGCCTCGCCGCGTCCGTCGCCGTCCGCGACGTCCGGGACACCGACGCCTGGACGCCGCCCCGGGACGTGCTCTCCGCCCTGCTCCAGCAACTCGTCGGCGACGTGCCGTCCCCGGCGCACCGGACCGCGCTGGAGATCTGCGCGCACACGATCTCCACCACCGAGGACCTGCTCGCCGCCGTCGTTCCGGCCGCGAACGCCGCCGAGCTGTTCGGCTGGCTGCACAGCCTCCCGTTCGTGGAGGCCGACCGCCACGGCCTGCGCCCGCACGACGTGGTGCGCGAGGTGCTCGAAGCCGATCTGCGCTGGCGTAACCCCCGCAGTTACGAGGCGATGCACCGCCGGCTCACCGCCTACCTGGTGCACCGGGCCCGGGAGTCGTCGCCGGTGCCGTCGATGGCAGAGGTCCGGTCGCTCTACTACCTGCAGCGGCACGACCAGATCGTCACCGAGTACTTCGTTCTCGACGGTGACGGCACGGTCTACCCGGGCGCGTACCAACCGGCTGACCGGGAGGCCGTGCGGCAGCTGGCGCTGGTGAGCGAGGGCGCGGAGTCCGCGTCGATCGTCGATTTCTGGTTGGAGCGGCAGCCGGAAGCGTTCACGGTCTACCGGCAGTCGAACAGCGACGAACTGGTCGCGTTCATGGCGTGGCTGCAGCTCGGCACCGACGACGAGGACACCTGCGCCGTCGATCCGGTCGTCGCGGCGGCTTGGGCACACGCGGCGGCGACCGCGCCGTTGCGTGGCAGCGAACAGCTGGCGATCGCGCGGTTCCTGATCTACCCACCGGCCTACTACGAGCCCTCCGCGCCGCTGGACCTGATGCGGATGCGCATGCTGGTCGGCTGGATGGGCACGCCGCGGCTCGCCTGGTCGTACGTGGTCAACCCCGCTCCGGCGTCGTTCTGGGAGCCCTTGCACCGGTACCTCGAGCAGCTTCCGGTAGCGACCACACCCACCGTCGGTGGACGGCCGTACGCGCTGTTCGCCCACGACTGGCGAGCGATGCCGGTCGAGCCCTGGTTCGACCTGCTCAACACCCGTCTGCTGCACGGCTGGGATCCGCGGGCTCCGGCCGAGCCCGAGGAGCTCTCGGTGCTGCCCCGGTCGGAGTTCGACGCCGCCGTGCGCAGCGCGCTGCGGTCCTGGCACCGGCCGGACCAGCTCGCCGCCAACCCGCTCGTCCGCAGCCGGACGGTCACCCGCCGCGGTGCGTCCGACCCGGTGCTGACGCTGCGCGAGGTACTGATGGCGGCGATCGCGTACCTCGCCGAGGACCCGCGGGCGAGCAAGCTGCACCGCGCGGCGACGGTCACGTTCCTGAAGTCGACGCCGAGCCAGGAGGCCGCCGCCGAGCGCCTCGGTATCCCGTTCAGCACCTATCGGAGGCATCTCGCCGCCGCGGTCGACCGGATCGTCGACCACCTGTGGCAGGAGGAACTGCACGCTTCGGCCGAGCCGCTCACACCGGACTGAGCAGGAACTGAGCACCGGATCGGCCTGGGAACCGAGCACCGGAAACAGCGAATCTCCTCGGTGACACCCACCGATCGAGGGAGCTGGCCCGATGGCCGACGTACTAGTCCTTGGCGCCGGAATGACCGGCCTGACCACGGCGATGCTGCTGGCGCGCGATGGTCACCACGTCACCGTGCTCGACCATAACCCGGCTGGGCCCGCGCACGACGCGTGGTCGAGCTGGGAGCGCCCCGGGGTTCCGCAGTTCCGGCTGCCGCACATCGCGCTCCCGCGCTGGCGCGCGCTGATCGAGCAGGAGTTACCCGACGTCCTCGCCGAACTGCTGGAGCGGGGTGGCCGGCGTTTCAACCTGCTCGGTGAGGGCGTGTGGCCGATGGAGGCCGGCTCGTCGTACCGGCCCGGCGACGAGCGGTTCGACGTCGTCGGCGCGCGCCGACCGATCCTGGAGGCCGCGGTGGCCGCGACCGCTGACCGGACCCCCGGCATCACGATCCGGCGTGGCGTGACCGTCACCGGGCTGCTGACCGGCCTGTACTTGACGCCCGGCCCGCCCCGCGTCACCGGGGTCCGCACGCGGGACGGCGAGAACATCCACGCGGAGCTGGTCGTCGACGCCACCGGACGGCGCTCGCCCCTCCCCCGGCTGCTGGCCGGAATCAACGCCACCGCGCCACTCGAGGAGCGGGAGGACGACGGTTTCGTCTACTACAGCCGGCACTACCGGAGCACCGACGGTTCCCGGCCGACCTATCTCGGCTGGCTGGCCGAGCACTTCGAGAGCCTCTCGGTGATCACGCTCGCCGCCGACAACGACACCTGGTCGGTCGCGCTCGTGATCTCCAGCCAGGATCGGGAGCTGCGCGCGCTGCGCGACGTCGACTCGTTCGAGCGGGTCGCGGCCCTGTTCCCGAACTCGGCCTCCTGGTCGAAAATCGGGGAACCGATCACCGGTGTGCTGTCGATGGCGAACCTGGAGGACCGGTACCGGCGGCTCGTCGTCGAGGGTGAACCGGTGGTGACCGGCCTGGTCGCGGTCGGCGACGCCTGGGCGGCCACCAATCCGACGCTCGGGCTCGGCCTCACCCTGGGCGCCCTCCACGGCACCGTGCTGCGGGACCTGCTTCGCGAAACGGATCCGCAGGAGCACGAGAAGCTGGCTCGCCGCTTCGACGAGGACACTGAGGAGACGGTGACGCCGGTCTTCCAGGCGCTCCGGTCCTGGAGCCGGCACCGTCGCGCCGAGGTGACCGGCGACATCGCCGGGCGGCCGTACGAGACGAACGATCACGAGTGGCTGATCACGAAGGCGCTGGACGCGGCGAAGTTCCGCGACCCGGAGCTGCTGCGGGCCGCCGCCGACATCGGCTCGCTGACCGCGCCCGCCCCCGACGTCCTCGACGCGCCGGGCCTGGTCGACAAGGTGATGGCCCTGGGTGGCGCCGCGCCGCAGTACCCCGCGCCGGGCCCACGCCGCGCCGAGTTGCTGGCCGCGATCGCCGACTGACGCCGGGCCGCGGGGCCCCGCCGGCGCCTCCGGACCAGACCGCGGAAGGCTGGGGCGACCAGTTCAGCGAGCGGCCCGGGGTGGCCGGGACCTGGCGTCCACGTTCTCGCTCATCGCCGTGATGAGGCCGGGCAGCTCGGCCACGGTGCCGGCAGGCAGGCCGGCCACCGTCTCCTCCGCCAGCGTGCGCCAGAGCTGTTTGACCTGATCGGCGAGCGCCTTGCCGCTCTCGGTGAGCTCGACGACGCTGGCGCGTTTGTCCCCCGGCACAGGCCCGCGACGGATGTGGCCGGAGGCTTCGAGCTTCCGCGTCATCAGCGTGACGCTGGGCGGCTCGCAGCCGAGCGCCTCGCTGAGCTGGGCCTGGATCCTCGGACCGGTCCGGTCGAGTTCGAGCAGTAGAGCCTCCTGGCCGGGGTGCAGGCCGAGCGGAGCCAGCAGCGCGGCGGCTCTGGCCCGGTGGCGCAGGCTCAACAGGCGAATGGCCTGGTTGAGGGCGTCGGCGTACTCCACGTCCACGAGCTCTCCTTGACACGCGAATTAGTTATGCGCATAACATTATGCGCATAACTAATCCTACCGCGACGTCCCCGAGGAGCTCGATGTGACCGTCAAGGTCGCCGTCATTTACTACAGCGCGACCGGCGCTGCGCACACGCTCGCGCAGGCCGTCGCCGACGGAGCCGCCTCGACGGGTGCCGACGTTCGGCTCCGGCGGGTGGCCGAGTTGGCGCAGGACAGCGCGATCGACCAGAACCCGCGGTGGCGGCGGCACGCCGACGCCACCGCGTCGATCGCTCAGGCCTCGCTCGACGATCTGGTCTGGGCCGACGCCTTCGCCTTCGGAACGCCGACGCGATTCGGCACCCCGGCCGCCCAACTCAAGCAGTTCCTCGACCAGACCGGCGGACTGTGGCGGGACGGCGTGTTGGCCGACAAGCCGGTAACCGCCTTCACCTCGGCGTTCAATCGGCACGGCGGCAGCGAGGCCACGATCCTGTCGCTGGGCAACGTCTTCTACCACTGGGGGTCGCTGATCGTCCCGCCCGGCTTCACCGACCCGGCCGTCGACGCCGCGGGCGGCAACCCCTACGGCACGTCGTTCGTGACCGGCCCGACCGGGACCGACCTCGATGCCCAGGCGCTGGACGCCGCCAGGTACCAGGGACGACGACTGGCCCGGACGACGATCCGCCTGCGGGGGAACGCACCCAATAACGAAGGGGAAGCCCTGGCCGGAATGACGGCGGAAGCGGCGATCCGGACCGGCAGGACCTCGTGACGGAGACCGGTACCGCGACGCGGCCGGCGGCGCCGCGCGCCGCTGCGGCCTGGCTGGTCCTGTCGCTGGCGTGCGCGTGCCAGTTCATGGTGATCTTGGACGCGTCGATCGTGAACGTGGCTCTGCCCTCGATCCGCGCGGATCTCGGCTTCACCCCGACCGGCTTGGCCTGGGTGGTCAACGGATACCTGCTCACGTTCGGCGGGCTCATGTTGCTCGGTGGCCGCGCCGCTGACCTGTTCGGGCAGCGCCGGATGCTGGTCGCCGGGCTGGTGGTGTTCTCCGCCGCGAGCCTGCTCGCCGGGGTGGCGTCCAATCCGGATGCGCTGGTCGCGGCCCGGGCCGTGCAGGGCGCGGGGGCTGCGCTGCTCGCCCCGGCGACGCTCGCGGTGATCACCACCTACTTCACCGAGGAGCGTGCCCGGGCGCGGGCGTTCGGTGCCTGGTCCGCGTCGGGTGGCGTCGGCGGGATGGCCGGCGCGCTGGCGGGTGGCGCCCTCACCACCGGGTTGTCGTGGCGCTGGGTCTTCCTGATCAACGTGCCGATCGGTGCGGTCCTGATCGCCGTGGCCCTCGGGTCGCTGGTCCGCACGCCCGCCGTCCGACACCGATCGCTCGACCTCGCCGGGGCCGTCACCGGGACGGCCGGACTCGCCGCACTGCTGTACGGGGTCACCCAGACCGCCGAGCACGGCTGGTCGACCCGGCCGATCGTCGTGCCGGTCGTGGCTGGCCTGGGCCTGCTCGTCGTGTTCGTCGTGGTGGAGGCCCGTTTCGCCGCCCAGCCGATGGTGCCCCTGCGGCTGTTCCGGCTCCGCGGAGTGGCCGTCGGCAACGGCATGCTGCTGCTCTTCGGAGCCATCGCCATCGCGATGTGGTACTTCACATCGCTGTTCCTGCAGAACGTGCTGGGCTACAGCGCGCTGCGTGCCGGGCTGGGGCAGACACCCGCGGCCGTGATGTTCGTGGTCGTCGCGCGTTCGGCCGCGGCCCTGCTGCCCCGGATCGGCGTGCGCCCCCTGCTGCTCGCCGGCTGCGCCGGTTTCGTGGCCGGGTTCGGCTGGCTGGCCCGGGCCGGCGCGGACAGCGCCTACCTCGCCAGCGTCCTCGGCCCCACCCTGCTCATCGCGGTCGGTATCGGGCTGACGTTCCCCACCCTGATGGCCGCGGCGACCGCAGACGCCCCCGACGGCGACGCGGGAATCGTTGGCGGACTGGCCAACACCGCCAGTCAGGTCGGCGGGTCGTTGGGCCTGGCAGTGCTCGCCACGGCCGGCAGCGCACGCGCCGCGTCGGCAGCCGGAGAATCTGCCGCAGCCTCGGGCTACAGCCTCGATTTCCTGCTGGCGGCCGGACTGGCCGTGGCCATCGCGCTGGCTAGCGTCCTGTTACCGCGGCACCGGCCGGCGCGGGGATAGGCCGCGGCAGGCGTGCCCGGCCGGTCCCGGTGTCGGCGGGTTGTCGCCGACACCGGGACTCCGTCAGACCCGTAGGCACGTGGCCACACCTGGGATCAGCCAGTGCAGACTGCGTCGGATGGGATCGGGTTGGAGGGCGAACGCGGACTCGATCGCCGATTGGCCCTCGGTGAAGTGGCCCCAGCCCTCGTAGTGCACCGGTAGGACCGTGCGGGCCTCGATCAGCTGGCACAGTTCGGCGCCGTCGGCTGCTGTCATCGTGTAGCGCAGCGGGCCGGTCAGGCCGAACTTCACCGCACCCAGGTGCAGCACCATTGTGCCGATGCTGAAGCGCTCGGCCACCTGCCGTACCCCCGAGTAGAGCACCGTGTCACCGGTGATCCACAGCGGGCCGTGCTGCTGTCCCGGCCAGAGCAGGACGAAGCCGGTCACTTCGCCCGCCACTGGCCGACTCAGTGGCGGGCCGTGACGGCATGGGGTCGCGGTGATCTCGATGGTTGGTTTGTCGGGAGCCGTCAGTTCGGTGACGTGCCAGGGCGCGAGCCCGGTGGCCTGGGCGCCGAGCCGCCGTCCACCGGCGATGGTGGTGACGACTCGGTCTGCCGATGGCAGTAGTGCGCGGCCGGTGTCGTCGAGGTTGTCGGCGTGGTGGTCGTGGGTCAGTAGTACAGCGTCGATGTTGCCCAGCGAGTCCGCTGGGATCGCCGGGCCGGTCAGCTTGCGCGACGCCGTGCCCCAGCCGAACTTGTAGGTCCGGCCTGGGGCGTCGAACGTCGGATCGGTGAGGATCCGCCAGCCGGCGACCTCGATCAGCGTGGTCGGGCCGCCGATGTGGGTGATCTGTAGGTCGCTCACCGGGCGTGCCGCAGTGCCCAGTCGAGGACTTCGTCCGCGATCTCCTGCCAACCCTTCTGGGCCGGCAGGAGGTGGGCGTAGCCGTCGTATTCTTGCCGTTCGGTGACGGTATTCGACTTGTAGTGCTTGGCGTTCGACTCCTGGATCGCCGGGGGCATGATGTGGTCCTCGGAGCCGGAGACGAACAGCAGCGGCGCCCGGTTGTCGTTGTGGTAGTCGACCCAGGTGTCTTGGTGTCCGGGCTGGAAGTTGGCCAGGACGCTGCCCCAGAGGATGCCGCCGTTGGCCGGGATGGCGTAGCGCTCCCAGAGCGCCCGGCCCTCCTCCTCGGTGAACGTGTTGGTGAAGGCGTACTGCCACTGCTCGAAGGTCAGCGGCACCACCTTGTGCCGGTTCGCCGGGCTCTTGAGCACCGGGAACGTCGACTTGACCTGGGAGAGTGGCACTACTCGGACGCCCTCGGTGGGTGCGGAGTTCATCGCGACGCCGGCTGCGCCGAAGCCGTGGTCGAGCAGGATCTGCGTGAAGGCGCCGCCGGCCGAGTGGCCGATGATGATCGGCGGCGAGTCCAGCCCGCGGAGCACGTTCTCGTAGTGGTTGATGATCTGCGGCACGGTGGAGTGCAGGATCGGTGTCGGGTCGGCGTTGAGTGCCTCCACCTCGACCTCGTAGCCGGGGTAGGCGGGTGCGAGAACCCGGAAGCCCTTGCTCTCGTAGTGGCTGATCCAGTTCTCCCAGCTGCGCGGGGTGACCCAGAAACCGTGGACGAGGACGATCGTGTCAGGTGCCATGTCAGGCGTCCTTTCCGGAGAGGAAGTCGAGCGGTCGTGGCCGAGTTGGTGGGCCGGCGGCAGCAATGTCGCACCTGGGCGACGGCCGGAGTTTTCTGGTGATGCACAGGGCTGTCGCCTCGCTGCACACCTTCGACATCAGCCGGGAGGGCGGTGGCTGCCCGAGGTCGCAAGGTCGGGGTTCCCGGGTGTGGTCCTCGCCGCGACCAGTTGCCGGGGGGTGACGCCGAAGGCTTCGCGGAACCTGGTGGAGAAGAAGCTCGGGTTCGAAAAGCCCCAGGCGCGGGCGACCGCGGCGATGGTGGCGAACCGGCGATGCGACGCCGTCAGGTCGGTGCGGGCACCGTGCAGGCGCTGCTGGATGATCGACTGTTCCAGGCTCTGCCCCATTGCCTCGTACATTTTGTACAGAGCGCGTAGGGAGATGGCGTTCGCCGCGGCGATACGGGCCGGGGTCAGTTCAGGATCGCGCAGGTGGTTGCGGATGTAGGCCTGGACCCGGGCCTGCATCGAGGACTGCATCGTCTCCCTCAGCCGCCGGTCGTCGCCTGCGGCGGAGACCACCAGCGCCCGCATCAGCTCGGAGGAAGCGGCGCCGAGTGCGGCCGCTCCGGGGCTGTCCGCCAGCTGCTCCGCCTGCGCCGTCACACGGGTGACGTGATCGCGCACCAGCTCGTAGAGCGGGCTGCGTCTCGGCTCACGGGCCGCGGCGTGGATCATGTCCCTGGGGAGACCCAGCTGGTCCACGTCGACGTGCAGCGCGTACGAGGCGCCGCCGCCCTTCCAGCCGTAGACGTAGGGCAAGGACAGATCGACCAGTATCAGATCCCGGGGCCCGAACAGCCGCTCCTCGCGTGCCCACGTCATGTGGTTGTCGGTGCGCATCGGCAGGGCCAACACGATGGACGATTCGTCCGAGGACCGCGAGATGCGCGGTGTGCGGCGCAGGGTGGTACCGGACGCCTCGATGTTGAAGACCTTCGCGGGACCGAAATCGGAGACGGTCATCCTCGCGTGGATCGCCGACGGATCCTCGAACGACGCCATGCTGGCGGAGCAGTTGGCGCTGACCGTGGTCTGGAACGCCTCGGCGCGTTCTCCGGCTGGCAGTGACTGTGTATCGAGAACGAGCACGATTCGAACTCCCTTTCGCACCTGACGGTGCGAAAGGTAATTTCAGCGCTCTGGTTTCTGACCGGCCCTGCGTGCACGAATGTTTCCCACAGTGCACGATCAGGAGGGCGGCGTCTCCTCGTGCGAGCGTCGCCACCGGCCCGGCGAGACGCCGTAGCGGGCCTTGAACCGTCGGGCGAAGTGCGTTGAATCCCGGAACCCCCAGCGGTGAGCGATCACGGCGACCGGCACATCCCGCTTGTCCGGCTGGCGCAAGTCGTGCCACACGTTCTGAAGCCGCTGGCTGATGATCCACTGTTCGAGGCTGATCTCGGCCTCCGCGCACACCTTGTACAGCTGTCGCAGCGAGACGTTGTGCGCCGCGGCGATGCGGCCGGGCGTGAGATCCGGGTCAGCGAGGTGCTGGCGCACATATGTGCGCACGCGGGTGAGGAGAGTCTCGGCGAGCACCTGGCTCGTGAGCCGCCCACTGCGGTCCGCGGACACCAGCAGCGCCCGAGCCAGCTCGACGCTGGTGGTGGCGATGATCGCCGCCGCGGGATCCGCCGTGATCCCCGCCGGATCCCTCGTGAGGTTCCTGATGTGGTCGGTGACCATCCGGTAGAGGGGACTGGCTCGTAGCCGCGGGATGGCGTGCCGGATGACGTCGATCGGCAGTCCGAGCTGGTCACTGGGGATCTGGATACAGCCGGCCGCTCCTTCACCCGACCACGAGTAGTCGTAGGGCCCGGACAGGTCCACGGCGAGGAGTTCGCCCGGGGGGACCACCTGCAGGTAATTGCGCTGCTCGAGGTGGCCATGGGCGCTTCGCTGGACGGACAGCGCGACGACCGGCATCGCGTCCTGCCTGGCGAGTTTCGCCGTGCGTAGCAGGCGGATACCGGACGACCGGCTGAGGAAGATGTTGGCGTTGCCCAGATCCCACAGTTCCATCCGGCAGAAAACGTCACCGTCGGGATCCTCATGGATGACGTGGCACGGCGCCGACGCGTACATCATCGCGGTGTAGACCGCCTCGATACGATCTGAGGGCATTATGTCCGCTGTGTCGAGAATATACGACATAGGTTCCGCTTCTGCTTTGCGCGCGCCTGATCCAAAAGGATAGGTCAAGCGTCGCTGGGAGACCGAACCAGCTCGACGAAGGCCGTGGCCGCCGGCGTCGGCCGGTTGTCCCAGATCAGGTGCTCCACCCGCCGGGGCGCGTCGCGGAGCCGGATGAGGCGTAGGTCGGGGAAGCGCGGCACGTACGCGGCAGGCAGGAGGCCCACTCCGAGGCCCTGCCGCACCAGATCGACCAGGAAGTCAGCCGACGAGACCTCGAACGGCACCTCACGTCGTATCCCCGCCGCCGCGAAGGCTTGGTCGGACTGCGCTCGTCCGGCCGCTCCGGCGCGGAAGTCGATGAACGGCTCGTCCGCCAGGCTCTGCAGGTCCACCTCGGTCTCCGTCCGGTGGTGATCCGGTGCGACCACGGCGACCAACTCGCCTCCCCCGAGCCGGAGACTCTGGACGCCTTTCGGCTCCGCGCCGAGCGGCAGCCCGAGGAACGCGACGTCCACGGCGCCCCGCCGGACCCGCTCGATCAAATCGTCGCTGCCCGCCGAGGTGAGCGTGATGTGCACCTTCGGCCAGCGGAGCCGGTAGTCCTTCAGCGCGACCGGCACGTTGACGGCCGCGACCGTGGGAATCGCGCCGACGGCCAGGCGCCCGCGGATCTCGCCGGTCGCGGCCGCCACCTCGCTTCGTGCCCGGTCCGCGGCTTCCAGGCACTCCAGCGCCGCGGGCAGGAACGCCTCGCCAGCGGCGGTCAGCCGAACCCGCCGACTGGTCCGCTCGAACAACCGAGCACCCAGTTCCCGCTCCAACCCGGCGATCTGGTGACTGAGTGCGGACTGCACCACATGGCAGCGCTCAGCCGCGCGCGTGAAGTTCCGGGTCTCCGCGACCGCGACGACGTATCTCAGCTGCTGCAGCTCCACCCGACCATCATGCACAGCGATTGATATCGATGAGAACTATGCGTTGGACTCATTGATCGCGCCTCGCCAGGCTGACGACCGTGACAATCCTCGAAAAGACCTCGTCCTCGGCCGTGCGGCCATGGCTGGGCGTCGCAGCCATCACGGCGAGTCTGTTCGTCTTCCTCACCACCGAGTTGATGCCGATCGGCCTGCTCACTCCGCTGAGCACCAGTTTGAGCGTGTCGGTCGGGCTCGCCGGGCTGATGGTCACCCTGTACGGGGTCTCGGCCGGCCTGGGCGTGCCGTTCCTCGCGGCGTGGACCAGGCGCGTCAACCGGCGGGTCCTGCTGTCGGTGTTGTTGGCGGTGCTGGTGCTGGGAAACCTGATCACCGCGGCCTCGCCGAGCTATCCGGTGGTCCTGACGACCCGCCTCGTCATGGGATTCGCCAGCGGGGTGTTCTGGGCGATCGGCGTCAGCATGGCGATGCGCCTGGTTGCCGGACGTCAGGCGAGCAGGGCGGCCGCGATCGTCATGTCCGGTATCTCGATCGCCGCCGTGGTGGGAATACCGCTGGGTACCTATCTGGAGAGCCTCACCGGCTGGCGGACCACCTTCCTCATCTGGTCCGGTCTCAGCGCCCTGGTGTTCCTGGCGGTCGCCGTCACGATCCCGTCACTGCCGTCGGACAACGCGGTTCCGGTCCGGGAGGTCTTCCGACTCCCCCGCACGAACGTGCGGCTGCGCCTGGTCCTGCTCACCGTGGTCCTGTTCGTGCTCGGCCATTTCGGCGCGTACACGTTCGTGCGGCCGTTCCTGGAGGACCACGCGTCCGCCACGCCCGGCTTCATCACGTTCGTGCTGATGATCTACGGCGTCGGCGGCGCAGCGGGGAACTTCGTCGCCGGATTCACCACGACCAACCGGCTGCGGGGCAGCTTCCTCGTCGGCTGCGCGGGACTCGTCCTGTCCTTGCTGTTGCTGCTGGCGATCGGCGACAGCCGGGCCGGTGCGATCGTGTCGCTGGCGCTGTGGGGACTCTGCTTCGGCGTCGTGCAGCTGTGCCAGGTCACCATGACGCAGCGTGCCGCACCGGAGACCTTCGAAGCCGCGATGTCGCTCAACACCATGGCCTACAACACGTCCATCGCGATCGGAGCGCTGGTCGGTGGAGTGTTCGTCGACCATGTGAGCGTGGCGAGCGTCGTCTGGTTCGGGGTCGCGCTGACGGGTGCCTCGCTGCTCCTCACGCTCAGCGCGGGGCGGAACTCCGCGGGCGCTACCGGAGGCGGCGTGGCGCCGTGATGATGGTGCGGTGGATCTGATCACCGTCCCGTTCAACTCGTCGGGTGCGACGGCCGGAGTCGCACGGGCGCCGTCGGCCCTGCTCGACGCCGGGCTGCTCGCCGCGCTTCCGGGCGCCCGGGTGGTCGCGGCGGACGTACCGGTCGCCGACCCGGCCCGCGGCCCGAGTGGCCTGGCCGCGGAGGACGCACTGGCCGCGATGGTGACGTCGGTGTCCGAGCGGGTGCTGGAAGCCTGGGCCGCCGATCGGGTTCCCGTCCTACTGGGCGGTGACTGCCCGGTGCTGCTCGGCGCACTCGTCGCCGCCGAGCGCCGGAACTACGGCGCCGGGCTGGTCTTCGTCGACGGGCACGAAGACGCCTGGGACCCGCATCGCTCCCCCACCGGGGAAGCCGCCGACAGCGAGATCGCCCTCGCGCTCGGGTGGGCGTCGGCGCCCCCGGCGCTGGCACCGGTGCTGCCGTGCCTGCGCCCATCGGACCTCGTGCAGCTCGGCCCCCGCGACGCCGACGACCTGGCCGACGGCGGCCAGCCGAGCATCGCCGACCGCGTGGAGCTGCTCAACGGGGACCGCCTCGCCGCTCCGGACGGCGTCGCGATCGGACACCGGATGGCGGCGGCGCTCGTCACGAGGGTTCAGCACTGGTGGCTGCACGTGGATCTGGACGTCCTGAGCACGCAGGCACTGTCCGCCGTGGACTACCCGCAGCCCGGCGGACTGTCCTGGGAGCAGCTGGAAGCCCTCACCGAGACCCTGCTCGGCATCGGCGGCTGCGGCGGCCTGAGCGTCTGCATTTACAACCCCGACCTCGACGGCGGTGCGGCCGCCGGACGGATCGCGGAGTACGTCGCCGGTGCCGCACGTCTGGTGGAAAGGCACGCCGCCGACTCCTGAGCGCGCGGTTATGGTGGAACTGGACAAGGTTGTAGCCACCGCCCCTGACCGTCCGGGGGAAAGGCGGCAGGTTCCCGTCAGGGCGGCCCGAGGGCCGCCGTGCGCGATTTCCGCAGTCGTTCCGTCGTTTTTGGTCTCTGGACCGTCTTCTTCGTCAACGGGGCAGTTCTCTCGAGTTGGGCCCCGCGGATCCCCGAAGTGCAGCACAGCCTTCGGCTCACCGACGGCGAGCTGGGCCTCGCCTTGTTCGGGGTCGCCGCCGGATCGGTGCCCGCGCTGCTCCTCACCGCCCGGCTGCTCCGGTCCCTGCGGTCCGGTGCGGTCAGCGTGGTCACCGCGCTGATCTTCGGTGGGTCGCTGCCCCTGATCGGCGCCGCCGGTGACGCCGGGCAGCTGACCGCGGTACTCGTGGTGCTCGGCGCGGCCAGCGGCGTCCTCGACGTCGCGATGAATACCTCAGCCGTCATCCATCAGCAGCGGACCGGCCGTCGGGTGCTGTCCCGGCTCCACGGGGGATACAGCCTCGGTGTGCTCGCCGGGGCCGGCGGGGGTGTGGTCGCGGCGCAGGTCGGCGCCACGGTCACCGAGCATCTCACCGCGGCTGCGGTGCTCCTGGTCGCCGCCGCGCTGACGACCGCGCCCCTGCTCTGGCCGACCGGCCGTCCGACCACCGTCGCGCGGCAGCCGGCGAACGTCGAGCGCCCGCCGGCGAACGTCCGGCGCGCGGCGCGGATCCCGCTGACCACCGCCCTGCTCGCCGTCTGCGGCCTGTTCGTCGAGGGCCTGGTCCTCGACTGGTCGGCGCTGCTGGTCGTCCGCGACCTCGGCGGATCACGCTCCTCGGCCGCCACCGGTCTCGCCCTCTTCAGCCTGGCGATGTTCATGTCGCGTACGGCGGGCGACGCCGCTCTCCACCGCTTCGGAGAGCGCCGAGTGCTGACCGTCGGCGCGGTGGTTCTGGGAACCCTGACGCCGGTCGCGTGCTTCGCCGGTCAGCCCGTCGGCATGGTCGTGGCGATCGGCGCCTGCGGGCTGGCGCTCGGTCCGGTCTTTCCGTTGGCGGTGCACCGCGCAGGCCGCTCGGACCCGGCGCGGACCGCGGTGATGGCCGCACGAGTCAGCGCCGTCGGCTACCTCGCGTACCTCACCGGGCCACCGGCGGTCGGCCTCCTCGCCGACACCGTCGGCCTTCCGGTCACCTTCGCCGCGGCCACCCTCGTGAGCTGTGCCGGGATCCTCTGTTCCCGGCGTGCGGCGCGGGAGACGGTCGGCGCCGAACCGTGAGGCGCGGCGTCCCCCGGAGTGCGGTGTGCACTCCGGGGGACGTGCGCCGTCCGGGCACTCAGCGCAGAACCGTCACCGGCTCGAGCGGCGCCTCGGCCGGCACGTCCGGCTTCGGCTGCCCCAGCCTCGGCAGGCGGCGGTCCAGCCAGCCCGGCAGCCACCAGTTGGCGCGGCCCATCAGCGTCATGGCGGCGGGCACGAACACCAGCCGGACCAGGGTGGCGTCGAGCAGGACGGCCGTCGCCAGGCCGAGCCCGAGCATCCGGGACAGCGGCGACGGGCTGAACACGAACGCGAGGAACACCGCCGTCATGATCAGCGCGGCCGACGTGATGACCCGGCCCGTGCCGGCGATGCCCCGGGCGACCGACCCGACCGCGTCACCGCTCTGCAGGTACGCCTCGCGGATGCGGGAGAGCAGGAACACCTCGTAGTCCATCGAGAGACCGAAGAGGACGGCGAAGAAGATCGTCGGCAGCGGTGAGGCGATCGGGATCGTCTCGTCCAGGCCGAACAGGTCCTTCAGCCAGCCCCACTGGAACACCGCGACGATGACGCCGTACGCGCCGCCGATCGACAGCAGGTTCATCAGCACGGCCTTGAGCGGCACGACGATCGAGCGGAATACCACCATCAGTAGCAGGAACGACGCGATCAGGATCCCGCCGATGAAGATCGGCAGCGAGCGCGCGAGCTGGCGGGTCAGGTCGTCGGTGAGTGCCGTGAGCCCGGCGATCGCGACGTTCTCCGGCGCCAGGTCGCGGAGGCGTTCGAGTGTGTCCGAGGTGGCCGCGTCGGAGGGCGGCGTGTGGGTGAGAACCCGGAGGACGACCGTGTCCCCGCCGGGCGAGGTGACCGGTTCCCCGACCGAAGCGACGCCGGGGTCGGCGGCGATGCGGCGCGCCAGCGCGTCGAGATCGCCGGCGCCGGCGCCCGAATCGCGCAGGTCCACCACCACCAGCAGAGGACCGTTGACACCCGGTCCGAACCCTTCGGCCAGCAGGTCGTAGGCGCGCCGGTGGCTGATGCTCGTCGAGTCGTCGCCGGCATCGGGAAACGCGGTCCGCATGCTCAGCGCCGGTGCGGCGAGCGTGAGCAGCACAACGGTGGCGGCGAGCAGGTAGCGCACCGGTCGCCGGGAGACGTGCCGGGCCAGCCGTCCCCACGCTCCCTCCTCCGGGGAACGGGTCGTCCGCCGGGTCAGCGGAACACGGCCGCGGTCGATGCGGTCCCCGAGCAGCGACAGGATCGCCGGGAGCAGCGTCAGCGCGGCCAGCACGGCAGCGAGCACGACCAGCGCGGTGCCGAGCCCGATCGAGATCAGGAAGCCGATACCGGTCAGCGGGAGCGCCGCCATCGCCACCACGACCGTGCCGCCGGCGAACAGCACGGAGGTACCCGCCGTCCCCATCGCGTCACCGAGCGCCGACGCGTTGTCCCGCCCCTCGGACCGGCTCTCCCGGTACCGGGCGGTGATGAACAGCGCGTAGTCGATGCCGACGCCGAGCCCGATCATCGCCGCGATCGTCGGAGCGGCGGTGGAAACGTCCATCGTGTTGGCGAGCAGCGCGATCCCCCCGAGGCCGCCACCGACCACGAGTAGCGCCAGCCCGATCGGGATCAGCGCGGCGACCACGGTGCCGAAGGCGATCAGCAGCACGATCAGCGCCGCGAGCAACCCGACCGCCTCGGCGCCCGAGGTCGCGCTCTCCGCGTTGATGAAGGCCGCATCCCCGCCCAGCTCGGCGGTGAGACCGGCCCGGCGAGCCAGCGCCAGGGCGTCCGCGACGGCCGTGATCGGCGCCGGGCCCAGTTCCGTCGTGGGGCGGTCGAACGTGATCTCGGCGTAGCCGACCCGCCCGTCGGGCGAGACGGTGCCGGCCGCGAACGGGTCCGCCACGGCGGCCACGTCCTCGACGTCCGCGATCCGGTCGACCGCGGCCTCGACGGCCGCCCGATGACTCGCCAGGTCGTCGTCGACCGCGAAGACGGCGCTGGCGACGCCGTCGGCCGCTTCCGGGAACCGTTCCTCGAGGAGCTGCGTCGCGCGCTCGCTCTGGCTACCCGGTGCGACGAAGTCGTCGGCGAACGAACCACCGACCGTGCTGCCCAACCCGAGCAGGACGGCCGTAGCGACCGCCCAGGCGAAGAGAGTGATCCACGGCCTGCGGGCGCTGGCCGAGCCGAGGCGCCGAGTGAAGGAATTCATGGCCGTCAGCGTGGGCGCCGGGCCCGGGCGCCGTCGCCCGGCGCGGGACGGGCCGGACGCTCCCCCGCCGGGCGGGACGCCGCAGGTGGCGCCTCCCCCGCGCGACGGAGAGCAGGCTCTGCCCCCAGGCGGATGCGACTCGGCCCGCCCGGCCATACCGTGCTCAGCAGCAGAGCAGATCCGGAGGAACGATGAAGCTGACCGGCCCGTTCGCGCGCTGGCCGCGGGGTTCGGACGCGGTGCTGGCCGTCGTGCTGTTCGTCGCGGCGGTGCTGGTGATGGAAGGCCCCGGCGATTCGTTGCGGGTGCGGCCGGTCACCGACGTTCCGCTCGCGGTACTCCTCGTCCTGGCGGTAGCGGCGGCGGCGCTCTACCGGCGGCGGCGTGCGCCGGTACCGGTGCTGGGAGTCGTGCTCGCGTGCTGGTTGCTGCTCCTGTTCACCCGCGACTACAGCATCGGCTTCATCATGATCGCCGCGCTGTACAGCGTCGGCCGGTACGAGACGAGCAACCGGAAGGGAGCGGCCGGGCTCGCGGCCGCGCTCGTGCTGCTCCTCCTCGACGGTGTCGTCCGGTCCGAGCCCTGGAGTGGGACCAGCTTCGGTGTCGTGTTCCTGTTCGTCACCTGGTACATCGGGCGGCGCCTGCGACTGCGCAAGGACCTCGCCGAGCAGCGACAACGCCAGCGCACGGACGAGTTGCGGCGGATCGTCGCGGAGGAGCGCACCCACATCGCCCGTGAGCTGCACGACGTCGTCGCCCACCAGGTGAGCATGATGACGGTGCAGGCCGGGGCGGCCCAGGCCGTCGCCGCTACCGACCCGGACGGCGCCCGGCAGGCGATGGCCGCGGTCGAGCAGGCCGGGCGCCAGACGCTGGACGAGCTGCGGCACCTGCTGGGTGTCCTCCGGCCGCAGCCCGAGCGCGACGGCACCGGCCCGCAGCCCGGGCTCGCCGACCTGCCCCGGCTCATCGACCAGGTCAGCGCCGCCGGGCTGGACGTCCGCATCACCGACGACCTGCGGAGCCCGCTCCCCACCCGGGTGCAGTTGTCGGCCTACCGCATCGTTCAGGAAGCATTGACCAACGTGCTGAAACACGCCGGGACCGGCACCCGGGCCGACGTGCACCTCCGAGAGGACGGAACCGACGTGGTCATCGAGGTCACCGACTCCGCCGCCCCGGCGTCGGCCCAGCCGCAGGCGGCGGGGCACGGCATCGTCGGCATGCGCGAGCGCGCGACCCTGCTCGGTGGCTCCCTGGAGGCCGGCTCCTGCCCCGGGGGCGGTTTCCGCGTCGTCGCCCGCTTCCCGCGGGACGGAGTGCCCGCGTGAGCATCCGCGTCGTCGTCGCCGACGACCAGGCACTGGTCCGCGGCGGGTTCAGCATGATCCTGCGGACCCACGCCGACATCGACGTCGTGGCCGAGGCCGGTACCGGGCTGGAGGCCGTCGCGGCCGCGGAAGAGCACCATCCGGACGTCATCCTGATGGACATCCGCATGCCCGAGCTCGACGGCCTGGAAGCGACCGCGCGGATCCTGGCCGCCGCGGACTGGCCGGTCCGGGTCCTCATCCTGACGACGTTCGACCCGGACGAGTACGTCTACCGGGCGCTACGTGCCGGTGCCAGCGGCTTCGTGCTCAAGGACATTCCGCCGGCGGAGCTGGCCACCGCCGTCCGGACCGTCGCGGGCGGTGGTGCGCTGATCGCCCCGTCGATCACCCGCCGCCTGATCGCCCGCTTCGCTGCGCGCCCTGGTGTCAACACCGTTGTCGCCGAGCGCGCGCAGCGGCTCACCGATCGGGAGCGGGACATCGTCGTCGCGGTCGCGCGCGGCGCCACGAACACCGAGATCGCCGAGCGGCTGTTCGTCGGGCCGGCCACGGTCAAGTCGCACGTCTCGAACATCCTGACGAAGCTGGGCCTCCGCGACCGCGCGCAGATCGTCGTCTTCGCCTACGAGAGCGCGCTGGTCGAGCCCGGCGATCACGACATCGGCCGGTGAGACTGCTCCGCCCCGGGCTGAGGTATCACCGCCGCCACGAGCTGCGCGTGGCCCGCCGCCGTACCGATTCCGGCCCGAGCGGCCGGGTGGTCGCGGTAGTAGCGGATCGCGTGCGCGAGGAACGCGGGATCGATGAGGATTCGCCGGGTGTCCAGCCGGTAGCGGCTGTACCCGGGGGGTGAGAGCTGCCTCGCTCCGTTCGCGGTCGGGTGTCCGAAATCGACCAGCAGCCAGATCGCTCTCTCGCCGGTCGGCGACGGTCCGCCCGGGGCCAGCGCATCCCACGCGAACGTGTACGCCCGGGCTTGGAGCAGTCCGCTAGTCCAGCGGACGAACAGCTCACCGGGGTGAGGACGAGGAACGGCCGGCGGAACAGCGTGAACCAGGTGGCGGCCGCCACTGCTCCGATGGCCGCAAGCACCGAGGCCGCGACGAAGGATGCGGGAAGCGCCGAATCCCCGCTCGGGGTCCGGTCGAGGACCACCAGCACGGTCGCCAGGGCGGCGAACACCGGGACCGGGGCATGGTCGATCGGTGGAACCGCGCCCACGAAGGCTGGTCGTCCCCGTACGCGGCCGAGCTGGAACGCGGTGGGACGTCGTCGGGACGCCGACCGGAACAGGGCGGCGTGCACCGCGAAGAGGAGCAGGGCCACCGCACCGGGCCCCAGGAACATCAAGGTGTTCTCGTAGCGGGCGCCGTCGAGGCGGGGCGCCAGCATGAGTCTCAGCGCGATCGCCGCACCGAACGCGACCACACCGAGGCCGAGGGCGACGATGCGGCTGTGCTGCTGTGTTCTCGCGACGTCCGCCGGGTCGGTCGTGGGCATGGAGGAACCGTAATATGCGACGATTCTGCGGGTGACCACCACCTCCGCCGCGCAGCAACTGCGGGATCTCGCGCGGCTACGGCGTGTGCGCGACCGGATCGACCGGGACTACGCGCAGCCGCTGGACGTCGAGGCGCTCGCCCGCGGCGTGAACATGTCGGCGGGGCACCTGAGCCGGGAATTCCGACGGGCGTACGGAGAGTCGCCGTACTCGTACCTGATGACGCGGCGGATCGAGCGTGCGATGGCGCTGCTGCGCCGGGGCGACTTGAGCGTGACCGACGTGTGTTTCGAGGTCGGCTGCTCGTCGTTGGGAACGTTCAGCACCCGCTTCACCGAGCTGGTCGGGATGCCGCCCAGCACCTACCGGCGGGAGGCCGCGGAGGCGACCGCGGGGATGCCCTCCTGCGTCGCGAAGCAAGTCACCCGACCGGTCCGGAACCGCGACGCACCCGCCGGCACGTCGTAGCGCGGTCTGATCCCGGGGGTGGCGTCGGAGCGGGGCGAGAATTCGGCTGGCCGGGCGCGATGAGTTCGGCGCGTGGGCGCGGTCTCCACTGCGAAACACCGACCCGCACGAGGAGAGGCCGCGCCATGACCCCCACCCAGTACGCCACCGTCCTCCCGTCCGAGCAGATCGCCGCCGCCGTCCGCACCGAGCGTCTGCGCCTCTGCGACTACCTGGACCGGCTGGACGACGCCGCCTGGGCCGTGCAGTCGCTGTGCTCGGAGTGGACCGTGCGCGAGGTGGTCGCCCACCTGACGACCACCACCCGGACGACGGTGTTCACGGTGCTCAAGGGTGCGATCAAAGCCCGGGGCAGCTTCCACCGGATGGAGGCCGACACGGCGCACGACCGGGCTGCCCGCTTCTCGCCGGCGCAGCTCGTCGCCCAGCTGCGGGAGAGCGCGGAGTCCTCCCGCCGGACGCCGTTCAGCAGCGCGATGGATCCACTGATGGACATCCTCGTCCACGGCCAGGACATCGCCCGGCCGGTGGGCAGGAGCCACCCGATGCGGGTGGAGGTGACGCTCCCGGCGCTGGCCTACGTCGCGACCAACCGTTTCCTCGGCGGTCCGGCGCGGATCGCGGGCCTCCGGCTGAGCACGACCGACGCGAATTGGTCGACCGGCGACGGCCCGGTGGTGCGGGGAACCGCCGAGAACCTGCTGCTGGCGGCGGCCGGGCGCGCGGCCGGGCTGGCGTTCCTGGAGGGGCCCGGCGTCGACCGCCTCACCGATCGGCTCGCCGCGGGATGACCCGCACGGTCAGTCCTCGACGACCCGCATCCCCAGCGCCATCGCGACGACCACGGCCTGGGACGCGCTGATCAGCGCCTGACGGACCTCGGTCACCGCCGGATCGAGGGCCGACAGGTCGCTGCCGCGCAGATCACAGCCGGTGAGGTCGGCGCCGTGCAGCCACGCGGCGGACAGGTCGACGTCGCGCAGCGTGCCGTTCCGGTAGCGGACTCCGGTGAGGTCCGCCTCACGCATCCGCACACCGGTGAAGGAGGCCCGGCTCAGGTCGGCACCCGGCATCCCCACGAACGACCAGTCGCCGCCGGTCACCGTCATCAGCTCGAACGTGCACCGGTCGAACATGCTGCCGGTGAGCTTGCAGTCGGCGAATGTGGCGTCGAAGAAGTTCCCGGTGGTGAACGTGCAGTTGACGAACGCCACGTCCGCCAGCTCCGCGCAGTTGAAGCGGGCGTTGCGGAACGTGCAGTCGGAGAACTCCACGTTCCGCAGCGTCGCTTCGCAGAGATCGAGGCCGACGAACGCCACCCGCTCGTGCCGGTCGCGCTCGCCGACGCCCTGGTCCCAGTCTTCGGTGTGGACGGTGCTGACGGTCTCCGGGGCGGGGAGACCGTGCTTGCGCTCAGCCATGTCCGAACCGTAGGACCCGGCTACGACACTTCCCTATCCGGCGGTGCCCGCCCGGGCCAGCTCGAACGGCAGCCGGTCGAAGATGAACCGGTTGGCAACGATCTTGCCGTCCCGGACGGTCACGCACTCGGCGGCCGGTGCGCTGCCCACGAGCGCCGAGGCGGTGTCGTAGACGATGATCGCGCGCTCGTCGTCCCCGTAGGCGGCGATCAGGCTGGTGCTGCGGAGTGCGCGCGCGAACGGTTCGACGAACGCACGGTAGGCCGCGGCACCGTCGATGCGGCCGACGGGTGCGTCGCACACCACGTCGTCGGCGAGGTAGGTGAGGGCGTCGTCGAGATCACCGCTCGTCCAGGCCCGGTAGTAGCTCAGTGCAACGGTCACAGCGGCACCCTGCTGGTCGGTCATCGCGTCTCCCACTGGTGAGGGTTCGGTCGTCGGTATGGACACCGCCGCGGACGGGAACGGAACGGTCGCGGCAGAATTCACCGGTGACCGACGACGTGGTGGCCCGCGCTCGCAGCGGCGACGAGCAGGCGTTCGCCGAGCTGGTCGGCCCTTACCGCCGGAAGCTGCACCTGCACTGTTACCGCCTGCTGGGCTCCCTCACCGACGCCGAGGACGTCCTGCAGGAGACGCTCGTCGCGGCCTGGCGCGGACTCCACGAGTTCCAGCAGCGGGCCTCCGTCCGGACATGGCTCTACCGGATCGCGACGAATCGGTGCCTCAACCACGTCCGGGACCGCGCCCGCCGGGTGCCGCCCTCGCCGGTACCGCCGTTCGACCCGCCCGCACGCACCCGCCGCTCGGAGATCACCTGGCTGCAGCCCTATCCGGACGCACTGCTCGACCAGCTGCCCCAACCGGCGTCCGACCCCGAGACCCGCTACGGCCTGCGGGAGTCGGTGGAGCTGGCGTTCGTCGCCGGCCTCCAGCGCCTCCCGCCGCGGCAGACCGCCGCGCTGGTGCTCCGCGACGTGCTCGGCTACTCGACGGCCGAGGCCGCCGCGATCCTCGGCGTCACCCCGACCGTGGTCAAGGGCGCGCTGCAGCGGGCCCGCGCCACGCTCGCCCAGGACCGGCCCACCGAGCCGTCGGCCGAGCGCACGGCCGTCGGCCCGCAGGAGGAGCAGGACCTGCCCCATCGCTTCGCGGCGGCGTTCCTCGCCGGTGACGTTCCCGGCCTGCTCCGGCTGCTCACCGACGACGCCTGGCTGGCCATGCCCCCGGCTCCGCACGTCTACCGGGGACCGGCCGCGATCGCCGCGTTCCTCCGGGCCAGCGGGGAGTGGCGCGACCGCCGAACCGGCGTCCTGCTGCCCACCCGCGCCAACCGGCAACCGGCGTTCGGCTATTACCTCGCCGAGGGCGGTGAGCCGCTGGCGCGACCGGCCGGGATGGTGGTCCTGACGCTGCGGGCCGGGCGCCTGGCCGGCGTCACGCGCTTCCTGGACGATCGGCTGCTCGCGCGGTTCGGCCTGCCCGCCGCCGCGCCGACGGCCGGGGCTCGCGACGGTGTGCCGACGTAACGGTCAGCGCCGGGTGCTGCCACGGCGGACGACCGACCACGCCGCCGTCCGGACCGTGCGTCCCTGACCGAGCGCGACGTGCGCGCAGGCCGCACCCTGCTCCCGCAGCGATTGCGCGACGGTGGTCAGTCCGAGCTGTTCCGCCACTGCCGCGTCGTCCCAACCGGTGACCGCCAGGTCGTCCGGGATGGCCACGCCCGCGGCACGGGCTGCCCGGATGACCCCGGCCGCCTGCTGGTCGCTCATCGCGGCGATCGCGTCCGGCGGCCGCGCGGACGCCAGGAGCGTCGCCGCCACCTGTTCGGCCTCGGCGGCCTCGTTGCGGGCGCAGACCGCGACGACGACCTCGTGCCACCCGAACCCGGCCTCCTCGGCGGCTCGCCGGTAGCCCTCCAGCCGATCCCGCGTCACCGGGAACGTGATCTCGCCGAGGTTCCCGCCCTCGGTGAGCGTGCTGATCCGCGCGCGGGACAGCGGAAAGCTCAGAATCGCCGGGCGGCGGGCGCCGGCGAACGCCACCGCGCCGATCGCCGACGCCGCCGCCCGGTTGTCGATGCTGACCAGCTCCAGTCCACGGACCGCCGGCCCGCTGTGGATCACCGCCGGACGCTTCGTCGCCTGGACGGCGGTGAGGACCGGGTCGTCGTCGGACGTCGTCCAGACGATGAAGCCGTCCACGGCGGCGTTGTGGATCCGCGGGACGTCGTCGGCCGCGCCGGTGATCGGCAGGAGCGTCATGCCGTAGCCCTGCTCGGCGCAGACGTCCGCGATCCCGGCGAGGAACGACACCGCCTCCGGATCGTCGAACGCGTAACTCAGGTGCTCGCCCATGACGACGCCGAGCGTGCGGGTACTGCCGCGGCGCAGCGACCGGGCGCTCGGGTCCGGTCCCGCGTACCCCAACGTGTCCGCCGCGGCGAGCACCTTGGCGCGCGCGTGGTCCGAGACGCGCTCCGGGCGGTTGTACGTGTAGGAGGCGGTCATCACCGACACACCGGCCAACTCGGCCACCTGCGCGAGGGTCACCCGCTTCGTCCCCATGTCGATCAGGCTAGCGATGATGTGTATCGTTAAAACTCAGTGTATCGTTACACACATGACACGGACGTCCACCGATTCCCCTCGTCAGCTGGTCGCCGCGGCGTTCATCGCGTTCGCCGCCTTCGGCGCGTTCTGGGGGGTGTGGGGCGCCTCGGTACCGGGAGTGCAGCGCCAGGCCGGGATCACCGACGGCGAGCTCGGCATCGCGCTGCTGTTCGTCGGCGCCGGCGCCCCGCCCGCGATGCTGCTGGCGGGCCGAGCACTCGATCGCTGGGGCCCACGGGTCGCCGCGGTGGCCACCGGCGCACTCGGCTGCGTCGGCGCCGGGTTAGCGCTGACCGCCGTGAACCTGCCGAGTCTCTGCGCCGGGCTCGCTCTCGTCGGTGCCACCAGCGGGGCGGCCGACGTGGCTGAGAACGCGGTCGCCGGCCGGGCCGAGAAGATCGCCGGCCGCCCGGTCATCACCCGCGCTCACGGGATCTTCTCCAGCCTGGTCGTCCTCGGAAGCCTCGGCACCGGATTGGCGTCCGCCGCCGAGCTGCCGCTCGCGATCCCGTTCGTCGCCGTCGCGCTCCTCTCCCTGGTAGCGACCGCGAGTCTGTGGAAGACGCTGCCGGCAGGTGTCGCTCCGGCATCGGACCACCGCTCCGGCGCGCCCGATGCCGCACCGCCCGGCCGACTACCGCTCGTTCCGCTCCTCCTCGTCGGAGTGCTCGGCGCGCTCGCGTTCGCCAGCGAGAACGCACACCAGAGCTGGAGCGCGGTCTTCGCCCAGGACGTACTCCACTCGGGCGCCGGGATGAGCGCCGTGGCGCCCGCCGTGTTCGCGGGCACGGTCGCGATCACCCGGTTCGCGTTCGGCGGGCTCGACGCCGCCCACGCGCGCACGGTGCTGCTCGTCGGTGCGTCGGTCGCCGCGGCGGGCGCGGCGGTCATCGCCATCGCCCCGACCTTGCTCGTCGCCGGGCTGGGGCTCGCTGCGGCTGCCGCCGGGACCGCGGTGCTGTTCCCCACCCTCGTCGGCGTCGTGTCGCGCCACGTCGACGAGTCCCACCGGGGGCGCGCGACGTCGATCCTGACGACCGTGTCCTACCTCGGGTTTCTTCTCGGCCCCGTCTACGTCGGACTGTGGGCGGACGCGGTCGGGCTGCGCGGCGCGATGATCGCGGTCGCGGTCCTCGGGGCCGCCTTGTTCGTCCTCGCGCCGGTGTTGCTGCGCGTGAGCGGCCACGGCGTCAGGGGATCCGGGCCGGGCCGCCGAGCCGACGACACGTTGGTCCGCGCCGCCAACGGCGCAGAGTGACCGGGAAGCGCTGTGCACTTCGGCGACGGATAGCCGGCCGATACGCACAGCGCTCCGCCCGACGGTCGGTCCGCGACCGCGTCGGCGACGACGCAGGCGATGTTGTCCGGGGCGCCGGCCGCGTGCGCGAGGCTGATCAGCCGCTCGACCGTCTCCTCCGGAGCGGCGCCCGCGGTCAGCGTCGCGGCGAGCCCGGCTCGGTCGACGACCGCGGACAGCCCGTCGGAGCAGAGCAGGTACCGGTCACCGGGGATCACGGTCCGCAGCGCCAGGTCCGCCTCGACCGGCTGCTCCCCCGCGCCGAGCGCACGCACCAACAGCGCGCGGTCCGGGTGGGCTCCGGCTTCGGTGGGGCTCATCGCACCCCGGTCCACCTGTGACTGCACCCAGGTGTGATCGGTCGTCAGCTGGTACAACTCGCGACCGCGGACCAGGTACGCCCGGGTGTCTCCGATGTGCACCAGCGCCAGCTGCGAGCCGGCGCGCAGCAGCGCGGTGAGCGTCGTCATCGGCTGGTGTTCGTCGGACGCCGCCGCGCGCACCGTGCGGTCGGCCTCGGCCACCGCGCCGGCCAGCAGCGTCAGCAGTTCGGCCGCCGGAGCGTCGGTCAGCTCCAGCGCGGTGAGCGCCTGGACGGCGGTGGTGCTGGCGGCGGCGCCACCCGGTCCGTGGACGCCGTCGGCCACGGCCAGCAGCCGCTCGCCCGCGTACACGGAATCCTCCATCGTGGCCCGCGACCCCGCGTCGGACGCAGTGGCATAGGAAAAGTTGAGTGACATGGTTGCCCTTCCGGAGAGGTGCTCGACGAGGAGGGCTGCCACCCGTGCCCGCGCCGCGTTCTCGACCGTGACGCGCTGCCAGTAGGCGGCGATCGCCTCGGCCGCGGCTGCGGCGTCCAGCGCACAGACCGTGCGGATCGTCGCCAGCGGCATACCGACCCGGCGTAGCTCGGCCACGAGCCGGGCGGTCTCCAGCTGCGCGGGGTCGTAGAGCCGGTACCCGGAGTCCGGATCGACCGCCGCCGGCGGCAACAGCCCCGACTCGTCGTAGAGACGCAGCGCCTTGGGTGTAAGCCCGGTTGCCCTGGCAAAGGCTCCGATGGTCAGCAAGCGCACGGATACAGCCTCCTCGCACCGGCCACGGCGGCCGGTGCGCCCCACCGTGAGGCCTCCCCGAAGGGCAAGGTCAAGCATGGAGCTTCCACCACCTCCGCCGGGCACCGCGCTCCGGATCCTGGCGACCACGGATCTCTGCGCGGCGTTCGTCCCGGTGGGACGAGCTTCGGCACCGCCGGAACCTGCGCGGGTGTCGCGGCGCTGCTCGCCGCCGAGCGCACCCGGCACCCACGGTCTGGCTGGACCCCGGGGATCTGGCGGTCGGCCCGGCCCAGGCGCTGCTCGGCCGCCGCCCCTGGGCCGAGCTGGGCGCGCTGCCGCTGAGCGCGGCCGCGGCCGGGAACCGATCGCCCGGCTACGCGCCGGTGAACTGCCGCGCGCACAGCGGGCGCTGGCCGACGTGTCCGATCCGCACTCCGAGTCCGCGGACGACGTCTGGTGGAGCTGGTGCCGGATGCCCAACGCCGTCCGCGCCACTCGGGACGACGCCCGGACGGTCGCGGTGCTGCCGCACGTCGTTCCGCGACTCGGCGAGGTGCTGGGGCGAGAACTCGACAGCGAACTGGTCGAGGTCGGTGCCCGCCAGGCCCTGCTGGACGCCCTGCGGTAGCGCGTACGCTTCCGTCCGGCGGGGCCCGCCGAAAGGAGTGTCCGTGCGCTCACTCGCAGGAGCGATGTACGTCGTGTGTGTCGGCGCGCTGCTGCTCGTCGCCGCGCTGTTCCTCCCGCGATCGCGGTCCGTCGACTTCCTCACCGGGCAGCAGACCGATCGCCCCAACACCGTCGAGAGTGGCCTCCTGGTCGCCGCCGCGGTCCTGGCCGTGGCGCTCGCCGTGCTGGGCTCGACCCGTGGACGACGCTGGCTCGTGGTCGCCGCGGCGCTGCCGGGACTGGTGACCGCGGCCGCCTGGCTCTGGTACGTCCTCGACGTCCGCAGCGGCAGCCGCGACGTCCAGACCTGCACCGACGCGTTCTCGTGCACGGATCTCCTGGTCATCCGCCCGGGTGCCGGAGCGTACGTGATGGTGGCCGGCGGCTTGGTGATCACCCTCGGCGGCGCGCTCGCCATGCGGAGCGCGCCGGTGGGCAAGCACGAACGGCGCTAGCCGATCGGCTCTCCGTGCACGTAGCGGGTCAGCAGCGTGCCGCCGGCGACCGCCGCCGGGATGACCAGGATGTTGGCGAACGGGATCAACGCCATCGCCGCGATCGGAAGGCCGAAGCCCAGCGCCAGCGCGCGGTGCTGCCGCAGCACCCGGCGGCGTTCCCGCAGGAAGATGCCGCGCCGGTTGAACGGGATGCCGGTCAGGTCGACGCTCAGCAGCCAGCCGCCGATCAGGAGGCCCAGTAGCGGCGCCAGCACCTGGCCGACGAACGGCACCAGCCCGAGCAGCAGCACCGGGATCACCAGCACGAGCTGGGTGCCGATCACCCGGACCGAGTCGATCGCGTTCCGCGGGAGCGTGCGGTACCAGGGCAGGTCCGGGTAGTCGCCGGCGCCGAGCCGGCGCTCGATCTTCTCCGAGATCTTCTCGTAGAACGGGTCGCCGATGATCAGCGTCACCCCGGTGTAGGTGACGACGCTGAGCCAGAGCGACCCGACCACGATCGCGGCCTGGACGACGATGCGTGCCGCGTTCCGCCCGTCGGTCGACCAGCCGTCGGCGAACCAGCCGCTGATCCAGTCGCCGAGGTCGCCGAGGAACACCAGCAACACGACGAACACGGCCAGCAGGAGCAGGAACGCCAGGACGGCCGGGATCAGGCCGAGCAGCAGCAGCCCGGGGTACTTCCCGTACATCCCGAATCCACGCCCGAGCAGACGCAGCCCGAGGAAGAACTGGGATCCGGTGGACGGACGGACCGGCGGTGCTTCGGCGCTCACGCGCGCAGCTTAGGCCGTGTCCTGCGGATCTCGCTCGCAGCGAGGCCCCACCCAGGTGTCGGCCGGCAAGGCGGAGGGGTCCGCGGATACCGTTTTTGTATCCGTGGATCCCGACAACGCGGCCGGTCGGCGCCTGGGCGGGCCGCAGCCGAGCATGGATCCGCAGTGCACGGCCAGAACCTCATCGCAGGGTGAGCGGCGTCGCGGAGTCGACGCGGGTCAGTTTCTCCGGATTGCGGACGTAGTAGAGGCCGGCGATGCGGGCGTTCTCGACCCGAATCGCGATGACGCCGTCGAACTCCCCGTCCAGCTGGACGGCGAGCGCCGGACCGCCGTTGACCACGGTGGGCCGGACGGCGACCCTGGCTCCCACCTTGCCGGCCCTGCCGACGATGAAGCGCGCCACCTTGTCGGCGCCGGCGATCGGCCGCAGCGCCGCCCGCTTGACGCCGCCGCCGTCGGCCATCAAGACGACGTGCGGCGCGAGTACGTCGAGGAGGCCTTGCACGTCCCCGGTCTCGTACGCGCGCCGGAACGACTCCAGCGCCGCCCGGGTCTCGCTCGCGGAGACGACCTCGCGCGGGCGGCGGGCGTCGACGTGCTGACGGGCGCGGTGCGCGATCTGGCGGACCGCCGCCGGGCTTTTGTCGACGGCGGCCGCGATCTCGTCGTAGCTGACGTCGAAGACCTCACGCAGCACGAAGACGACCCGCTCGGTCGGCGACAACGTCTCCAGGACGAGCATGAGCGCCATCGACACGCTCTCCGCGAGCTCGACGTTCTCGGCCACGTCCGGAGTCGTCAGCAGCGGCTCCGGGAGCCAGGAACCGACGTATGCCTCGCGGCGGCGTTTCACCGTGCGCAGCCGGTTGAGCGCCTGGCGGGTCGTGATCCGGACCAGGTAAGCGCGCTCGTCGCGGACCTGCTCGACGTCGACCTCGGACCACCGCAGCCAGGTCTCCTGCAGGACGTCCTCCGCGTCGGCCGCCGAGCCCAGCATCTCGTAGGCGACGGTGAAGAGCAGGTTCCGGTGGGCGACGAAGGTCTCGGTGGCCGGGTCGGTGCGGTGTTCGCTCAACGCTCGATCCGTTCGGGGTAGTTCTGACATGGTGCTCCCTCGCGCGCAGGAGTTCAGCCACCAGACACCGCGCGGTCGGTTGTTGTGACACGATCGTCCGCCCCTGTCACGAACGACCCTCTACATTGCCACAGGGTATCGACAGCGTTACATTTGGTAGCCCGCCTTCCGATTCGCGCATGTCGTGTCGGTTGGTTCGCGGTCGGTAGGAGGTGATCGGAGTGGTCGCCGCCGAAGCCCTCGATCGGACGGTCGTCACCGTCGCAGCGCGGTCGCTCCGCGCCCGCCTGCCCGAGCTCACCGACCACCTGGTGGGAGAATTCGCCGTCCGCGAGGAGCTGGTCCTCGCCGACGAGGTCCGCACCTCCCTCGCCCAGCTCTGCGCGGAGGGTCTGCGGGCTGCGATCACCACCCTGGAACAGCCCGACGGCGACCGCGCCGACCTGCGACTGGCCGCCGAAACCGGAACGCTCTGGGCCACCCGGGGTCTGCCACTGGACTCGCTGCTCCGGCTCTACCGGCTGGCTGGACGGCTGCTCTGGGAGAACCTGCTCCAGGCGGCCGGGCCAGCCGGCGCCAGCACGCTGGCCTACCAGGCCGGAGCCGTCCTGCGCGGCATCGACCAGGAGTCGACGGCGGCGGCCGCGGCCTACCGACAGGCCGAGCGGCGCCTGCTCCCCCGTGGGCTCCTCCGTGTGGCGGCGGCGATCGACGCGCTGCTCAGTGGCCGACCGCCCGACGCCACCGAGCTGGAGTCCGCCGCGGACCTGCTCGAACTTCCGCTGACCGGGCCGTACGTCGTGGCCGTGCAACGACCGGGGGCGCAGCGCTCGCTGGTCGCCGCGCACGGCCGCACCTCCCACCGGGGCATGCGGTTCTGCTGGCGCCGCGGCCGGGACGCCGACCGGGTCCTGGTACTGCTCGGCAGCGCCGGCCCGGACGACGTCGAAGCGGTGCTGCGCCCGCTCACGCTGCACCACGTCGGCATCGGCCTGCCGGTCGCCGGCTTGGCGGAGGTGGCGAAGAGCCACCGCTACGCGGAGCTCGCGGTGCGCAGTTGCCGGGCCGACGGGCCGGAGATCGCCCGGTTCGACCGTCGGCTTCCACAGGGCCTCCTCCTGGCCCAGCCGGAGCTCGCCGACGACCTGGTCCGCGAGGTGCTCGGCGCGGTGCTCGTCCTGCCCGCGCGCTACCGGGAGGCGCTGCTGGACACGCTGGAGGCGTGGCTGTGCTGCGACGGCTCGGCGGTGGCGACGGCCCGCGCGCTCTACTGCCACCGCAACACCGTCCTCTACCGACTACGCCGGCTGCAGGAGCTGACCACCAGGTCGCTGGGCAAGCCCTGCGACCTGGTGGACCTCACGCTCGCGCTCTACGCGTTCCGCGCGTCCCCGACGCCGAGCACCGCTCGGGCCAGCGGCGCGTAGCCGCCCTCTACCGGGCCCATGACCCAACGGCCGGCCCGAACCGCGTCGACCGCTGACATGTCCATGCCGGAGCGCGCGACATGCGTCACGAGTTGATGAGCTCGTACACGTCGTCGGTGGTCGGGGCGGTCTCGGCGGCGGTGGGCGGCACGACCGGGGGTATCTTGCCGTAGTGGCGGTAGGCGATCCGCTGCGTGATCGGCTTGCTCTTCGCGGAGGCCGGCACCTTCAGCACGACGTCCAGGATCCGCCCCTCGGAATCGAGCAGGGCGCGGAACGGGATGGCCTTCGCCTTCGGGCCGAGCGCCGTCACGATCTCCCCGTCGACCGCCTCGGCGAGCTTGGCTTTCGTCAGGTCGATCGTGCCCTCGAACACACTCGGGCCGGTCTCGCGGACCTCGACGATCGCGCGGAACAGGAGACCGACGCGAGCGGGATCCTTGCTCAACAAATCCCAGGCGAGCGAGAGCCCACTGTCCTTGACCAGCTCCTGATCGATGAGCCCCCACTTCCGCGGGTACTCCGGGAACCCTTCCAGGTTCTGCGGGTTGTCCAGGAGGATCCGCAGCCAGGTCTGTGGGTGGACGACGCGAAGGTGCCAATTCGTGGCGACTCCGGTCTCGACGTCGCGGACGACGTTCACGAGCTGGTACGTCTTGGCGGGCGGGTTCACCACGCCCTCACTCTCCGTCCACCCGTCCCGTAATCCCTCGTTGACCACTGACCACGAGTACGACGGGGTTCGGTAGGTCGGCACCGACGCGGTCAGTTTTTCGTGAGCCGTTATCGGTGCTGCGCTCGGGGACGGGCTGACCGACGGGCTCGTCCAAGCGCCGCTCGGGCCTTCCTCGACGATCGAGCAGCCAGAGAGCAGGAGGGCGAGCACGGCGACGGCACCCAGCGCACGCACGCGGGGGTTGAACTGTGTGAGCATGCGGCACATCATCCGGGGCCGCACTGCCGTTCCACTGCGGAGGGACGGCGGTCGCGCCGTGGACGCCCGGCGTCGGCCGATTTTGTCGGTGCTTTCTGAGATGGTGCCATCCGAGGACGGTCAGGTGGTGTCGACGACAGCGAGAGGCAGCCGGCGATGATCGAGGTGCAGTTACACACTCCGGACGACTGGCGGCAGTTCCTGCGCGACTGGAGTGCCGAGTGGATCAGCGCGGCAGCCGAGGAGCCAGACCGTCAACGCATTCCGGCCGAAGTGGTGGAAAGCGGCTGGCTCGGGTACGACCCAGCGACCGAGGAGGTGATCGGCGCCGCCGAACAGCGCCTCGGCACCCGGCTGCCGCCGTCGTATCGCCAATTCCTCGCGATCAGCGACGGATGGCGCAACACCAGCCCGTTCATCGACGACCTTCTCCCGGTTGGTGAAGTCGGATGGTTCCGGGACTTGAACACCGACTGGCTGAGGGCCTGGGCCGAGGGCGCCGGTACCGACCAGGAGGACCTCGCCGTCCTGCTGGGCGATCTTCCGGCCGACGAGGACGAAGGCGAACCCGACGTGATGTTCGAGGTCGTATTGATGGCGCGCGCACTGCAGATCTCCGGCCGCGGGGACAGCGCGGTCCTGCTGCTCGATCCGGACGGGGCCGGCCCGGACGGCGAGTGGCGCGGCTACTTCTTCGCGAACTGGCAGGGCGCGTTGGGAGGCGGCTCGCCTTCGTTCGCGGCGCTGATGCGATCCGAGCACCAGACCTTCGTCCGGCTCAACCAGCCCGCCGGCCCGACACTCCAGGCCGTCGTCGAGCAGACGGGCCGGGCCCGGCGGCTGCTGCTGGACGGCCGGCTCGACGAAGGGCTGCCGCTGCTCGTCCAAGCCCGCGAGTACGGCCTTCCGCTCGCCGAACTCCTCGACGCCCAAGCGCAGTTCCTGCTCGGCGACTCCTCTCAGGCCCAGTCCAATCTGCGCATGGTGTTCCCCCACCATCACCCCGAACTGGCGACCGACCGGTTCATCGCGAGCGAGATCGTGCCGCTGCTGCTCGGGGGCCACAACGAGTACCACGTCACCAACTACCGGACGCAGCGAACCGATGCCCTGGCCACCCTGCTCAACGACCGGGTAGCCGACCCCGATGCACCGATCACCTTCGCCGATCCCCAGTTCGACGCGGCGGCCCGGCACGCGCGCGAGCTCGTCGCGGCCGGTCGGCTCGACGACGCCTGGAACGCGATTGTCGCCGCGCTGCCCGCGTGGCGGGCCACCAGCCAGTACGCACTGTTGCCGGCCGGACTGATCGCCGACCCGATTCTCGGAGCACTACTCGACGGGCCCGACCGCAAGGAGCGAGGTGAGGCGCTCCTGCGCACACCGCGCGATCGGTGACCATGAGCGGATGCAGCTGTCTGCTGGGGCGGTGCCGCACCATCGTGCTACCGCGTCCTCGCGGCACTGTGACCGGCAAGCATTCCGAGGATCCCGGTGATCGCGGCGAATGCCAGTCCGAGCGTCATCACCGCCGTGCCAACGACGGTTCCCGCGTCCCCCGAGGTGAGGTTGGGAGTGAGTTGGTCGGCTGCCCAGCCACCAACAACGATCCACAATGAGATCAGCACCGCGAAGATCGGTGCCCACCAGCGGCCGGATGCCAGCACTACCAGGGCAGCACAGACCACAAGAAAGACGATTCCCGGCGGAAACCCCGGGAATTTGGCTGGATCGGCGATCCATTGGACGATCAATCCCAGGACGCCGACCCCCAGCCCCGACAACGACAGCTTCGTGATCGTCGGCGTCCGTGAGAATCGTGCTGCGATCGACTTCATGGACTGGTCTCTCCTCGTTGCGGTGGCCTGCTGGTCCGGTTATCGCGTGCTGACAGCCGGTCTGGCGCGGCGCCGGCGCACAGCGGCTGTCCCGCAGATGACCGCTGCGGCGAAGCTGAGCATCTGGAGCCATGCGGCGACGAACGCGAGATCTGTCGGGGCGGCGAGCCGCCTGGCGAAGTCGGCGTCCGCGAGTCCTCCGAAGAGGAAGAGGGCGGACATCACCACGGCCAGCAGCGGCGCGAAATGCCACCGCACCGTCGCGAGGATGGCGGCGACGCCCAGGTAGATCAGGGGTCCTGGCCCGTCATAACCGGCCACCAGGCTGCGCGACTCGATGATCTCCGGTCCGGCATCCCCAACCGCTGCCAGGACGAGGGCAACGCAGGTTGCGACGACCCACTTCCGGCGCGGATCCGTCTGGTTCATGCGCTCATTCGGCATGGCTCGATCCTCGGGCGCGCATCCGCGATGGGCGTCAACTCACGGACGTATCGAAGGTACGTAAATCCGCGTAGCACCCGGGTCATTCCGACGACGCCGAAGTAGGCGGTCAGGCTCCCTCCGACGAACAAGCCGGTGCCGAGCACCAGCCATCGCGGGACGGCACGGCCACGCAGTGGTAGGAACCAAGCGGGCCACAGTCGGCCCCAACGGTGCGCCAGAGCCAACGGCAACAAAGTTCCGGCCAGGCTCATCAGCACCATGAAACCGCCAGCGCGGTCGACGATGTGCCGTTGATCCGGGTGTCCGCGGACGGCCATCCCCCGGCGACCGTATCGGCCAACCACACGCTCATCCGCGCCACGTGCCCGGCCACGGCAAGTTAAGCGCCGGCGAAGGCCCAGCCGAGGGCCTGGTCCAACCGGCTCTCCGGCGATCGGCCGTGGACGCGCCCGCAGAACTCGCACGGACGCGCGGCCAGTCGCCGTTCACCCGCGGCGATGATCAGGCAGAGCACTCCGCCACCGACGCCGAAGCCGGTGGCAAGCAGGCTGGTGACGATGCCTGCACCGACGCCCTCGAACAGCAGCGACACCAGGAGCACCGGGAACAAGAACGAATACACACACAGAGCGACGCCCGCGACCGCATCGAGCCCCGCGAGCGCGTAGCGGACAGCGTCGTTCACCTCGTGGCGGGCGCCGGCCGCAGCGGCGGCGCACCCGACAAGCGCCAAGACGCCGATAGCGACGGGAACCCATTCGCCCGGAAAACACGACCAGCCGCGCTGGTCTGCTGGACCTGATCGCCTCGCGCAGCGGCGTCATCACGCTGCCCGTCCTATAGCGGGTCGCCGTCAGCCCGTCTCCGGGCCCAGTACGCCACGGTGACCGCACCGAGTAGCGGACCCCAGAGCACGAGCGGCGCGTAACACGCCGCGAAGAGGTAGGAATGCAGGTCGTCCGCTGCCCACGGGACGGCCGACGGATCGGCGAGGGCGCCTCCGGTGATCGACCGGTTCCGCACGACCGCGACCGCCGCCGCGGTCCACAGGGCGGTCAGCGCGCTCGCCCCGGCGGCCGCGGCGAGCGTGGGTACCCACGGAGGGATCCGACGTCCACGCAGACCGGGAACCCATCCCGGGACGACCTCGCCCCACCGCGCGACCAAGCCGACCGCAGTGAACGCCACCAATTCGGAGACCACCGACAGGAAGGCCACGTAGATCGCCTCGCCAGGTCCAGCCGACTGGCGGAACGCGATCGCTCCGATGCGCCACAGACCCGCCGGCAACACGCAGATCGGGATCGCGTAGGCGGCCAGTACGGCCCAGCCCGGGGCGTCGTGCACGGGCGTGTGGGCAGCCCTCCAGGCCGTGCGCAGCCGGCTCATGCCGGCCTGCCCGCGGTGAGGCCCGCTGGCGTGTGGCTGTCCGCGGAAACGGCACCGGCTCCGCGGGTCGCCCGGTGATAGCCGACCGCGGTGGCGCCCAGCGCCACACCCCAGCCGACGAAGACCAGCAGCGTGGCCGCGACGGCCCAGCCCTCGGCCAGGTCCGACCAGGTTCGCGAACCGTCGGCGAGCGAGCGGACGAGCACACCGACGCTCAGCGCGCCGTACGTGACGAGCGCGACTGCGACGATCCCCGCGGGCACCAGCGCGAGCAGACGCGGGACCGCGCGGTCGCCGAGTGCCGGCACCCAGCGGGGAAACCGCTGCCCCCACGGTTGCACCAGCCCGAGCGTGAGCAGCCCGGCGAGAGGAGGAACCGCGGTGATCGCCACCGCCGCCTCGAGCGACAGGTTCCGGCGGATGTCGTCGAGCTCCGTGGCGGCGATGCCGAACGGCACGTCCAGCACCCACAGCCCGTGCGGTACTGCCCAGCCGAGGAGCGGCAACGCGACGGCGACGTAGGCCGAGCGGCGAGCCCAGGGCGCCACCGGCCGGTACGCGCTGTCCCGCGGCCGCCGAGGTGGGCTCAGTGTCGTCGCCAGCCCGGCGAGGGCGGCCGCACCCAACACCAGCGCCAGCCGGGCCAGCAGGTCCCGCCAGTCGGAAGGGCGGCCGGTCGCCGCAGCCGGGATCTGGAAGAGCAGGTGCAGGGGGAACGCGGCGGTGGCCAGAGCCGCGGCAGCCGCCCAGACGCTGCCCACCGCGACCGGCGAGCCGGGATGCCGCAGTGCCCAGCCGACGAGGACGGCCAGCGCGACGCAGACGCCGAGCGTTCCCCAGCCGGGCCAGAACGGCAACGACGTCACCTGCGCGGCGCCACAGCCGTTCGACGGGTCGCCCAGATCGGTGCGGTCACAGGCGGTGTAGCCCCAGCGACCGCCGGAGAGCCAGTACGTGCGGAGCAGCGCTTCGCCGGCCAGGAAGGTCAGGGCGGCCGTCGCCCAGAGTTTGTGTGCCATGCCTCCAGGCTCGCGAGAGCCCCGGCCCGGGAACTCCCCTAGAGGTGCCGGGCGCTTCCCTCTTCCGAGGGAGGGACCAGTCCGGCTTCGTACGCGACGATCGCCGCCTGGGTGCGGTCCCTGACCTGGAGCTTGGACAGCAGGTTCCCCACGTGCGTCTTCACCGTCTCGACGCCGACGTGCAGGGCAGCGGCGATCTCCGCGTTGGACCGGCCGGCGGCGAGCAGGCGCAGCACATCGAGCTCGCGCTGGGTGAGCGGAAGTTCGCGGGGTCGGCTGTGCGGCCGAGCCAAGCGGCGGATCGCCGCCGGGAACAGCAGCGAATCGCCACGAGTGACCACTCGCACTGCGTCGACGATCTGGTCCGGCGTGGCCCGCTTCAACAGGAAGCCGCTGGCGCCGATGCGCAGAGCGTCATAGACGTAGTCGTCGTTCTCGAACGTGGTGATGACCAGGACGCGAGGAGGCTCGGCCGACCGGGAGAGCAGCAGGCGGGTGGCCTGCAGTCCGTCGACGCCAGGCATCCGGACGTCCATCAGCACGACTTCGGGACGTGTCCGCGCCACGATCGACAGCGCTTCGGCGGCGTCGGCCGCCTCCCCGACGACCTGGAGATCCGGTTCGTGGTCGAGGATCGTGCGGAGGCCGACGCGGACCAGCTCGTCGTCGTCCACGATCACCACCGTGGTCATCGGCGTCCACTCCTCGGTAAGCAGATGGCCAGCCGCCAGCGTCCGCCGGTGGCGCCGCGCTCCACAGTTCCGCCGAGCAGGTCGGTTCGCTCGCGGATACCGGCCAGTCCGCGGCCGGATCGTCGGGTTGGGCCCTCGGCGACCGGGTTGGTGAACTCGATCCGGATCGCGTCGACCGTGACCAGCACGCTGAGCCTCACCTCGCCCGGTCCGGCATGGCGGACGGCGTTGGTGAGGCCTTCCTGCACGATGCGGTAGGCCTCCCGGGAGACGGCGGCGGGTACCTCCGCCACCGGTCCGGTCTCCGTGTAGTTCAGTACGACGCCGCTGTCCCGGACGGTCGCGCAGAGCTGGTCGAGTTGGGTGAGATCGGGAGCGTCCGCCGGCTCGGCGACCCTGTCGTCGCCGCGGAGGACGCCGAGCGCGTGGTCGAGATCGGCCGCCGCCGCCCGGCCCACCTCTTCGATTTTCGCCAGCGCCCGCCGCGCGAACTCGGGGTCGGCGTCGAAGACGCGCTGGGCGGCGGCGACCTGCAGCGTGGTGGCCGTCAGCGCGTGCCCGATCGAGTCGTGCAGCTCGCGGGCGATGCGGTTGCGCTCGGCCAGCTTCGTCGTTTCAGCCTCCGCGGCCGCCACCCGCTCGGCCGCCTGATCGGCCGCCGACGGCCCGAGCAGGACGGGAGCCATCTGCCGTGCCAGGGCTCCGAAGCCCGCAACGACGTAGACGAGGGCGAGGGCGTAGACCGGCACGGCCCAGGCGGTGAGGCGGTAGACGAACGGGATGCCCGCAAACGTCAGCGCGCCGACGAGACCGCCGCTGACCAGATGGAGTGCGAACCACAACGCGGAGCGGAGCCGGGCCTCGCGGGACGGTCGCTCCGACGACTCGGCCGGGAGGTCAGCGTCGAGCAGCAGGCGGGCTGCGGCGATCTCCAAGGAGCGGAGAACGCCGAGAAACGCGACCGCACCCCCGGCGACCACCAGGATCAGCAAGGGGATCAAGCCGGCCCGCCAGCCGTCGCTCTGGACCGTCTGGGCGGTGGCCACCGCCCAGACGAGGTAGGGCAGCAGCAGTACCGAGCCGAGGAAGAAGTACACGCCGCGCCGGTAGGTCGCGACACTGACCAGCGGCCCTGCGAAAATGACACCAGCGCCGGGGCGGGACATGAGGGAAGGCTAGACCGATCGCGGCACTCAATGGGATGGGCGGGCCAGACGTCGTCCCCCTCCGGTCGCGTCGAACGCTAAGCCGACGTCCAGAACAGGCGGGTGAGCATTCGCTCGACCGCGATGGCGGCTACCTCGGCGCGTTGTCCATACCGAACGCGAGCCGCGAGGCGTCGCTGTACCGCGACGCCGTCGCTGACGCTCAGGCCGCCACCCCGCAGCGGCCAAGCATTGTTCACGGCCAGATCGCGGCTGCCACCAGCGGCGCGTTCGGCGATGTCCAGTCCACCGGGCGTACCAGCGGCAACACGCTGTTCATCAACCCTTTGATGGCGATCTACTTCACGGTCAGCCTGAATGAACTCGCCGCTCGCTGCCTCTATCTGGACCGCATCGAGAACACCATCGGCCGACGCCAGGTAATCGGGCGCATCGAGAAGTTCCGAGAGGAAACTTCTACCCGCATCCCACGCGCGTTCCCTCACTGATGAGCCGCGAAGAGCCGGACCGAGATATCCGCGCGCTGAGCCGGTGTTCGGCTCGGGCACGTCCGTCGTTGTCAACGCCCGGCCGAGGTGGCGTCCGTTTCGCCCGCCGGTTCCCGCAGGACCGGCAGCAGATGCTGGTGCACCAGCTCCAAGGCGGGCCGCCAGTCAACAGGTAGCTCGTCACGCGGCGGGGGCCCGGGGTCGAATCGAGGATCGCCGGTGGTGACCACCACGACGGTCGGGAGGATCACGACGTGCTGCCCGGCCCAGCCGCCGGCCAGCAGCATGTCGTCGCCGACCCAGATGCCGAAACCGTACGGCAGCTGCTCGGGTGGTCCGCCCGGCGTCTGTGCCGTCGTCATGGCGGCCGCGAAAGCCGGATCGACCAGCGGCTGCCCGCCGGCTCGCCACAGTTCCCCGAGCCGACCCAGAGCGTCGGCTGACAACCGCAGGTGCGCGAAGCCGTAGCTGACCCCGTCGGGATCCGCCGGCCAGGTCGCATCCCGGATGCCGAGCGGCGCGAAGAGCTCCGCAGCGGCGTAGTCGGCGACCGAGCAGCGGAGGATCTGCGACAGGCCAGCCGACAGCAGGTGCGCGGCGCCGTTGTCGTAGCGGAAGGCCTGGCCCGGCGTCCCGGTGCACGGCGCGGACGCGACCCGCGCCACCTGCCCGCCAGGCAGGGCGGTGATCGCGTCGATGTCCCACGCCCCGTCGACGGCGGCGCCACGGGTCATGGTCAGCAACTGTCGCCACGTCTGCCCGCGCGACGGGGTGTCCCGCAGTGCGGGCAGAACCGCGTGCAACGGCTCATCCAGACCGGGCAGTAACCCGCGGCGAGCGGCGATACCCGCCACCGTGGCGACGACCGTCTTGGTCACCGAGAACACGTCCGCGACCGTCGGACCACGGTAGTGCTCATCGAAGACCGGTAGCCCTTCGACGAGCACCCGGAGATGACTGGTGTGGGCATAACGCGGGTCCGACCGGACCGCATCCCCGATCCGACGGCCGGCGGCCCGGACAGCGACTCGATCCAGCATCAGCCGAGACTGCCAGCCGCACGACCCACCCGCACCACCGTTTCCGGTTCCGCGGGTGATCACCGATCCGTGAGCTATTCGCCCGGTACCAACCGGAGAGCCCGGGATCGTGCACCGGTCACAGGATTTCTCCCGACTCGTTGACGCCTCCAGGATTCGCGCCGGACGCTCGATTCGCCCCTCGGCGACCCGATAGCGCGCGATCGCGTCGACGTGGCGGCCTCATCGAAGAGGAGACCCGCCATGGTTCGTGTCCTCCGTCGGCTCGCGCTGCTAGTCGGCGCGACGATCCTGATGTTGACAACGGTCGGCGTCACGCCGGCTGCGGCCGCCCCCGACCAGTACGTCGCGCTCGGCGACTCGTATTCGGCCGGCAACGGTGCCGCCAGCGCCAATTTGAGTCTCTCCTGCGGCCGCAACACCTACGCCTATCCGTACCTGGTCGGTTCCCAGCGTCCGAACACGACGCTCACGTTCGCCGCCTGCCAGGGCGCGGTCACCACCGACGTGACCAACTCCCAAGTCGGCTCGCTGAGCGCGTCGACCAAGTACGTGACGATCACGATCGGCGGAAACGACATCGGTTTCGCTAATCTGGTCATTTCGTGCACGCTGACGAACTGTGCGTCGACCATCGCCTCGTCCAACGCCCAGATCGCCAACCAGTTGCCGGCGAAGCTCGACACCACGTATGCCGCGATCCGCTCACGGGCACCGAACGCGACCGTCGTCGTACTCGGCTACCCGAAGCCGTTCGCGAACCGCACCTGTGCGGCAACGCCCGGCGCGACGCTCTCCGAGCAGTCCGCGCTCAACGCGCTCGTCGACAACCTCGACGGCGTGATCCGCGCCAGGGCCGAGGCCGCCGGCTTCGTCTACGTCGACCCGAACGGGAAGTGGAGCGGACACGACATCTGCTCGGCCACCCCGTACACCAACGGCTGGTTGACGTTCCGGCCGACCGACAGCTACCACCCGACCCGCGCCGGGTACGCGGGTGGCTACGCGCCGCTGGTCCGGTCGGTCATCGGCTGAGTCCGGAACGCGTACAGCGCGAGCGTGCGGTCCACCAGGTCGCGGAGCAAGCTTCGCGACCTGGTGGACTGCTCAAGCGCGAATGCGTACCGGTGGCACCGCCGGCCTGGCTCGCTGCGGGTAGAACGTCTCGTGCCGGGCCAGCATCGCCACGCACTCGGCGATCTTCCGCGTTCGCGTCTCGGCCCGCTTGACCCCATTGACCCGGCCGATGAGGGCAAAGCGGTTGGTCTTGGTGAGCACGTCGAACATCGCCTGCGCCGCCGGGTCGGCGGCGATCGCTGCTCGCAGGTCGGCCGGGACCTCCGCTTCCGACGGCGGCGCATAGGCGGCCGCCCACCGCCCGTCGGCTTTCGCCGCGTTCACCGCGTCGCGGCCGGGAGGCAGCATCAGACCGGCCGCCTCCAACCGGGCCACGTTGGCCACGTTGCGTTGAGACCAGATGCTGCGGGGCCGGCGCGGGGTGAACCGCCTCCAGGAACTCCCCTCGTCGCGCTTACGGGCCTGCCCGTCGATCCAGCCGAAGCACAGCGCCTCGTCGACCGCCTGCTGCCAGGTCAGCGTGGTGACGGAGCCGCCCTTCCTGGTCAGAGCGAGCCACACGCCAGGAGAGGTTGTGTGGTTGTCCAACAGCCACGCGCGCAGCGACGCGCCGTCAGCCACGATCAACTCGTCCAGTTCGGCTCCGGCCACCACCGCAGGCTAGTACCCCAACCCGGTGTTGCGCCTGGCTCTCAACCGGCAAAGAGTGTTCGCTGCATCTCCTCAGCCAGCTGCGGATGGTGATAGGCCCCTGCAGCGCGGAGGGCGCTGATCACTCGCCGCTGCGTCTCGCGGTCCTTGTCCTGGCTCATCTTGACCTTGCACTCGAAGCGGCTGATCGGCAGTCGCAGCCCGACCGTGCCCCTGGCGATCGGCCTCGCCCACTCGAGATCCAGCAGCATCGGGCTCTCGACGTGACGCTCGAAATGCTCCACCAACCGCGCCAGCGTCTTCAGGTTCGTCTCCTCGTCGAGGATCTCCGGTACCCCGTAACAGTGGACCGCGGTGAAGTTCCACGTCGGCGCCCGCAGAGCTCCCGGCGCGTACCAACTCGGAGAGACATAGCCGTGCACACCCTGAACGATGAGCACGACTTCCCGTTGGCCGAAGCCGTGAAGCTCCTCATCAGGCCGGCCCACGTGCGTGAACACCGCGAGCTCGTCACAGTCCTCGTCGAGGATCACCGGGTAGTGCGAGGCCACGAGGCCGTGCTGATCGCTCACCAGGATCGCCCACGGGTTCTCCCGGATCAGCCGCCGGACCAACTCGGGATCATCGACGAAGTGGTGCGGATTGTGACGCATCGGCGTCTCCCTCTCGATCGGAGACGCCCTTACAGCACCCTGCGAGTCCCGAGCGTGGCGGAAGACTCCGTCGCAGCGTCCCTCGGGCCCACGGCGACCGTACAACAGCGCCTCCACGTCACTTGCTCGATCTCGTCCGACGATTGGCCACGGTCGGCACCCGCCTGCTCATGGCGTATCACCGCGAAGTAGGTAACCTTGCTCTTCGGCCGTCCGTCCCCGGGTCGGGCGAGCCGACGTCAAGCAACGGCGTCCGCGGCTTCGAGGTAGGAGTTCGCGACCCCTCCGCCGCAGGGTGGAGTGAAACCACGACCTGGAGCGTCGTCCGGCTGAAGGCCGTGCGCCTCCCCGACCGGATGACCGGGAACCGCCGTGCGCCCTCTACTCACCCCCAGGGTGTCGTTGCCTCCGCGACAGCCCGCGCTCTACCGCGGTACCTCGGCGGTGCGATAGATGACGCACCACTCCGAAGCGCTGAGCGCCACCGTCGCTCCTCTGCCCGACCCCGCGCGCCTCGCCGCGCTGCACCACACCGGGCTCACCGCCCAGCCCGACACCGCGTTGGACCGCTTCGCCGACCTGGTCCGGAAAATCCTCGACGTTCCGGTCGTCCTGATTTCGCTCGTCAACGACACCTGTCAGTTCTTTCCCGGCGCGTCCGGGCTGGGACAGCCCTGGATGACCGAGCGGCAGACCCCGTTGAGCCACTCGTTCTGCCAGCAGGTCGTCGTGTCCGGCCGGCCGCTCGTGGTGACCGACGCGCGGCAACATCCCGATCTGCGCACGAGCCCGGCGATCCCCGACCTCGGCGTCGTCGCCAACGCGGGAATGCCGTTGACCGACGGCGAGGGACACGTCTTGGGGTCGCTCTGCGCGATCGATCACCGGCCCCGGAACTGGAACGCCCACGAGCTCGATCTGCTGACCGACCTGGCCGCGGCCTGCTCCTCGGAGCTACGGCTGCGTATCAGCGGCCACCGCGCTGAAACGGCGCTGCAACGCACCGTCGACGCGTCCGCGGCCCGCGAGCAGGCCCAGGCCGAAGCCGAACGACTCGCCGCAGACGTCGATACCGCCCTACGCCACAGCCGCGTCCTGCTCGGTGCCAGCGAGGCGCTCCAAGGCGCACTCACCGTCGATGACGTCGTGCGCGCCGTCTCGGATCTGGTCAGCGGTGACCTGGCGCCGACCCACGTCGGCGTCATGTTCCTCGACCGTCGATCCCGGCGACTGAACCTCGTGACGCCCGAACCGCTGCCAGCCGGCCCGGCGGAGCGGTGGGCGACCGTACCGGCCGACAGTGACCAGCCCGCCGCACGCGCCGTCCGCGATCAACGCCCGCTGTTCTTCCGTAGCCGCAGCGACTTCCAGGCCCTCTTCCCGGATCAGGTCGGCGACCTCGACCAGATCGGCTGGCAAGCCCTGGTCTGCGCGCCCCTGCTCAGCAGCGACGGCCCGCTGGGTACGCTGCGCTTCGCCTGGACGGATCCGCAGCGCCTCGACGTCGGCGAGCGGGCCGTCATCCTCTCCCTCGCCGGCTATGTCACCCAAGCCCTCGAGCGCGCCCGCCATCTGCACGAGCGCAGCACCGTCGCCGAAACCCTGCAGCGAGCAATGCTCACCGACCTGCCCACCGCGCCGCCGTACCAGCTGGCCGCCCGCTACGAACCGGCACACCGGGTGGAGCAGGTCGGCGGCGACTGGTACGACGCCGTGGCCCTCCCCGACGACCGCCTCGCCCTGGTCATCGGCGACGTCACCGGTCACGACATCGGCGCCGCCGCCCGCATGGGGCAACTGCGCAGCATGCTGCGCGCCTACCTCATCGACCAGCCAGACAGCCCGGCCGACGCGCTCCAACGCCTGGACAGCGCCAACTACGTCCTAGGTGACCGCACCCTCGCCACCGCGCTCGTCGCCGTCGTCGAGCCCGACGGCGAAGAAGGCCACCGGCTGCGCTGGTCCCCCGCCGGCCATCCCCCACCGATCGTGCTTCATCCCGACGGGACGACTGAAGCGCTCACCGCGAGTGACCTGATGCTCGGTGTGCGCCCCCGCACCCGCCGGACCACCCACACCGCGCCGATCCCCGCCGGAGGCACGCTGCTGCTGTACACCGACGGTCTCGCCGAAACCCGGACCGCGAACATCGACACGGGAATCGCCCGCCTCCGCCAGTTCCTCACCGCCCACCGCCACCTGCCGCTCGAGGAACTCCTCGACGCGCTGCTGTCCGACGGCTTCGGCTTCACCCACCACGACGACATCGCCGTGCTGGCGCTTCGCGTACCGTGACACGTCGGCGCTCATGGCAGTAGTGGTGCCCATCGGTGCGCGGAGCCCGATGACGTTTCAGAGACTCCGTCCGAGCTATCCCTGCGCTGGACCGGAACTCACGAGGAGTCACGCGAAGTGAACGCCGAGCCGTCCTGTGAGATGCACCAACTCGAGAACGAGTACCCGCCCGAGGCAGCCGCCGTCACTCACGTGCGACACGGCGTCCAAACCATGCTGACGCAGTGGAAGGTTCCGGAGACCGCCGCCGAGGACATCGTCCTGGTCGTCGAAGAGCTGCTCGCGAACGTCATCGACCACGCACGGACCCCGTTCCGCATCGCCGTCGACCGGCACGACTCGACGGTCCGGATAGCCGTCCACGACAAAAGCTCCGCGCCGCCGCAGGTGCGCGATGTCGACCTCACGGCACTACGCGGGCGCGGTCTGCGCCTCGTCGCGGCGATCGCTCAGCGCTGGGGTTACGACAACGAAGCCACCGGTAAGCGCGTGTGGGCAGAGATCTCCGTGTGACCGGCACGCCGTCCACGGGATGGCGGTTGGCTCGTCACAGCCATCCGTTGCGCCGGAACAGCACGTACAGGGTGAGGCAGAAGGCCGCGATCACCGCGAGGACACCGAAGTAGCCGTACTCCCAACGCAGCTCGGGCATGTTGTCGAAGTTCATGCCGTAGACCCCGGCGATCGCGGTCGGGGCCAGGCCGATCGCCGCCCACGCCGAGATTCGCCGCATGTCCTCGTTCTGGCGGGCGGTGACTTCGTTCTGCTTCAGCGCCAGCTCACTCTGCCGGACGCTCAAGCGGCTCAGGTCGGCTTGCAGGACGTCGCTGAGCAACCGGTCGTGTGCCTCGATCGCGTCGATGGTGCGCAGCACGTGGTCGTGGACGTCCCGGAAGTGCTCGGCGAGCTTCTTGTCCACGCCCGGCACCGTTCCCGCTGCCAGCCGCTGCACCGGAGCACTCAGCGGCACCGCTGCCCTACGGAACTCGGCGATCTCCCGTTTGAGCTTGTAGATGCGCTCGCCGTGGTCGCTGTCGTCGTTGCCGAATACCTGGGACTCGATGTCGTCGACGTCGACGTTGATGGATTCGAGGGCAGCCTCGTAACCGTCTACCACCAGATCGGCGGCTCGGTAGAGCACACCGGCTGGCCCGTACGCGACCAGCGGGCAGTCCGGCTGATCCAGCTCACGGCGTACCTGTCCCAGCACATCGCTGTTGCCGTGCCGGACCGTGACGACGAAGTGCGGACCGAGGAACAGGGCCAGCTCGGCGGTCTCCAGAACCTCGTCGTGGTCGACGTACCGGACCGGCTTGAGGACGGCGAACAGCACGTCGTCGTAGCGCTCGAGCTTCGGTCGCTGATGGGCGCGGACGGCGTCCTCGACGGCCAGCGACGGCAGCGAGAGCTCCTCGGCCAGGGTGGCGATGTCCTCGCTGGTGGGTTGCTGCAACCCGATCCAGACGAACCCCTCGGTCGTCGCAGCCACGTCACCGACCTGCGTGAACGGAACCGGACGATGCTGACGCCTGCCGTTCTCGTACAGGGCGCAGTCACCGATCACCGCATCGATCCCACGCGGGACGCTCGACCGGGCGACAGGAGAGTCAGGAATGCCGAGATCGGCCGCCGGGGCCCCCGGGAGGTTCCCGCCAGGCCGGGCCTGCTGTGCGCTCGTCGTCCTCATCCTCCCCAGCCCGGTGGGCCTGCACCGTCCCGCCCGCGTCGACCTCGTGGTCGGCGCCCTGCTGATCACCGTATCGGGAGGTCCGACACCGGTCCGCGCTGCGCTGCGCCTGGGTCCTCGAAGAAGACGCGGTCGGTGGGGCGCCGGTTAGTTGGTAGGCAGGGTGAGGCTGATGCGGGTGCCGCCGCCGGGATTGTCGGTGGCGGCGATCGTGCCCCCGTGCCGGTGCACGATCTGGTGGCAGATGGCCAGTCCGAGACCGGTGCCGGCGTAGGTGCGGTGGGCGTCGACTCGGTAGAAGGTGCCGAAGACGTGGGGCTGGTCGGCGGCGGGGATGCCAATGCCGCGGTCGGCGAGGTCGATCCGCGCGTAGCCGGGCTTGTCGCCGGGGAGCTCGGCGCTGATGGTGATGTCGGCGGGCTGTCCCGGTGGAGTGTATTTGAGGGCGTTACCGATCAGGTTGTCCAGCAGTTGTCGAGCCAGCACCGGGTCGGCGTCCACGGTCGGTAGCGCGCTGACCTGGATGCGTGGTGCGTCGGTGCCGGTCGGCGGCGGGTGCGCGGTGCGTTCGGTGATGATGTCGGCGACGACCGTGTTCAGGTCGACCGGCTGCGGCTGGAGTTGCCTGTCGCGCGCGGTGGCGTAGCCGAGCAGGTCGTCGATGAGTCGGCGCATGCGCTCGACGCCGGCCTGCAGGCGGGTCAGCATCGGTGCTGTGGTGGCGGCGTACTCGCTGCTGCCGTCGTTGTCGGGGTCGAGGGTCTCGGCGATCAGCTCGGCGTATCCGGCGATCGCGGCCAGGGGTGCCTTGAGGTCGTGCGCGACGACGCCGGCGAAGGCTCGTAGTTCGGCTTCGCGTTCGCGGAGCGCGGTGATGTCGTGCGAGGCGGCGACCGCACCGATGATCCCGCCGTGGGGGTCGCGCAACGGCCGGGCGTGCATCAGTAGTGAACGGCGTGACCCGTCGGGTCGCGGGATGGCGGCCTCCAGGCCGTCCACGTGGATTCCCTGCAAAGCCTGCATCAGCGGCGTCTCGTCCATGGGTACCGGAGTGCCGTCGGGGTAGGCGAGGGCAGCCTTCGGGGTTGCGTCTGCGATGGTCAGGCGTCCGTCGCCGGGCGGCAGAGTGCGCCTGGCGTTGCGGTTGGCGTGCACGATGGTGCCGTCGGTGGCGCAGGTGACGACGGTGACGTCGATCGCGTCGAGGACCTGCGTCAGGTAGTCCTTGTGGGCGGTGAGTTCGTCGCGGGCCGCGCGCAGACGATCTGCGGTGGCCCCGAGATCCGCCTCGACCGCCTTCCGGCGGCTGATGTCGGTGCAGACACCGTCGACGAACAGCCGGCCGTGCTCGTAGCGGGCCGACGCACGGGTCCAGACCCACCGGATGATGCCGTCGTAACCCGTGACCCGGCACTCGACGGCGGCCGATTCGCCTCCCGAGACCTGCGTGTGAAAAGCAGCGAACGCCGGCCGATCGTCGGGGTGGACGCGGTCGGCCAGCACTCGGCCGAGGTCGGCGGTGGGCAGGTTGCCGCCGAAGATCGCCGAGCCGTCGGGACTGGCGTAGACGCTGCGCACCGTGCCGTCGGGCATGATTTCGACGGTCCAGAGATAGTCGTTGACCTGTTCGACGATGCGGTCGAAGTCGCGGCGGACCGCCGCGAGGGTCAGGGTGAGTTCCTCGGCGCGGCGGCGTTCCACGAACCGGCCGAGGTGTGCGCTGACCGCGTCGAGCACCGCCAGCACGTCGGGGTCACGGGGCAGGTCGGTGTCGGTGAAGAAGGCCAGTACGCCCAGCACCCGCTGGCCGCTGCGGACCGGCAAGCCGATGCCGGTGCGCAGCCCAGCGCGACGGGCCGCGGCGGCGCGGGTGAAGTTGGGGATGTCGTCGAACAGCGAGCTGGTCCAGACTTCCGCGCCGCGCTGCCAGACCGCACCGGCCAGTCCCTGACCTCGCTCCAGGACCAGCGGACTGTCCCCGGTGAACATCGTGAGGTCCTGGCCGGGCGCGGTCCAGGAACTGATCCGGGCGATGCGGCAGCGGTCGTCGCTGACCTCCCAATACTCACCGCAGGCCCAGCCCAGCTCGCCGGCGATCGCGGCCACCGCACCGACGGCGGCCTGCTGCGCGGACGACGCTTCGGACAGCACCTGCGCCACCGCGTGCCGGGCCCGGCGCAGGACCTCGGCCCGGTGAGCGTCGGTGACGTCGTGCAGAGCCGCCACCGCACCGAGACAGCGCCCGTCGGGTGTGTTGATCGGGCGGGCATTGGCCAGGAACCGGTGGAGCTCGTCGTCCTGACCGCGGAGCGCCAGCTGCTGACCGTGCACAGTTTCTCCGCTCAGCGCACGCACCAGCGGTAGCTGCTCGACGGCGAGCCGAGTGCGCCCATCCGGCTCGTAGACGTCGAGTCCCCTGACCCAGGTCTCGACGTCAGGCGGAGGAGCGCCGCCGTGGCTCTCGCTCATCGCCCGGTTGACCAGCAGGAGCTGGCCTGCGGGATCGCAGGCGGCCACCCCGGTGTCCAGGCTGTCGAGCAGGGTGTGCAGAAACGTACGCTCGTCGGCCAGCCTCCGGCGCTCCTCCTCCAGCTGCTCCTGAGCGGCCTTCCGGGCGGTAATGTCGTGCAGGAACGCATGAAATCTCGATCGACCGCGTTCCATGCTGACCTGCAGTGTCATCTCGATCGGGAACTCCCGGCCACCCTTGTCGATCGCCGCCAGCTCCAGCCGCTGCCCCGCCAACGCCGACACCCCGGTGGCCCGGACCCGTGCCAGCCCGGCGTCATGAGCGGCCCGGTACTGAGCGGGAACGATCAGCTCGGTGACCGGCCGGCCGAGCGCCTCGGCTGCCGAGAATCCGAACAGCAGCTCGGCTGCGGCGTTCCACGCCACCACTCGCCCGGCCGCGTCCATCGACACGTACGCGTCGTGGGTGCAGTCGAGTACCGCCTGCATCCGTTCGGCCGCCAGCAAGACTTCTCCGTGCGCTAGACGCAGCGCGATCTCCGACTCCGCTGCCGCGGCGAGATCTCCGAGGATCTCGAGCTCGCGGGCGCTCCACTGGCGGGACTTGGTGTCGGTGACGCAGAAGGAACCCAGCACGTGTCCGCCGGGGTCGTGCAGCGGGACACCCGCGTACGCGATCGCGTCGTAGTCGACGATCGCCGGGTTGGTACGCAGCCGCTCGTCCACCCGGGCATCCGCCACCACCAGCGGGGCGTCATCGGCTACCACGTACTTGCAGTACGAGTGAGACAGGGGCGTCTGCCGCGACGCCGCCAGTTCCCCGGACAATCCGCAGTCGCTGGCGAAGACCTGACGTTCAGCATCCACCAGGGAGACCAGTGCAACCGGCACATCCAGCACCCGCGCCGCCAACGCCGTCAACCGATCCAGCGACGGAACCATCGCGCCACCGGTCAACCCAGTGGCGCGCAGCGCCTCCAGCCGGGCCGCATCGGCGACCCGGCCCGTCGCGCCCGAAACCGAGCCTGACGTCACAACCCCTCATCGGCCGTCGGCACGGCCAGCTGAGAAAGCCCACATCTCCGTGGTCGGTGAGCGCCGACGAGATCGAACCGCGACGTCGGCGTGACCGGTGAGCAGACATCGCCCGTAGCCCGATGCGGTGATTGAAGCTCGTCTCGGGGTAAGGAAACGGTTCCGAGTCGCCTACCGCGGAGGGAGCACATCATGGCTGGTCTGCGTGAGCTGCTGATGGTTGGGCCGGGCGGTCTCCGGCTCGCGGAGGTCGACCCGCGCAGCACCCCGGGCCTACCGGAGCAGCGGGTAGTCGGTGACGACCCGAAGCAATGGTCGAAGACCCAGGTGACCGCCATCTCCGAGGAGCTCAACGCCTACCAGGAGCGGCTCTACGCCTCAGCGAAGGAAGGCGCTACCAATCGGCGGGTGTTGCTGGTGCTGCAATCCATGGACTGCGGCGGCAAAGACGGCGCCGTCCGTAACGTCACCCAGCGCATGAGCCCGGCGGGAATGAAAGCCGTCAGCTTCGGCCCGCCCGACCAAGAGGAGCGCCGCCACGATTTCCTCTGGCGCGTCCGGAGAGCGCTGCCCCCCGTCGGCCACGTCGGTATTTTCAACCGGTCGCACTACGAGGACGTACTCATCGCGCGAGTGCACGACCTGGTCGGCGAGGACGTGTGGTCGCAGCGTTACGACCTGATCAACGATTTCGAGGCCGAGCAAGCAGCCGAGGGGCTGACCCTGGTGAAGGTCATGCTGCACATCTCCAAGGACGAGCAGAAGAAGCGTCTGCTGGCTCGGCTGGACGACCAGAGCAAGCACTGGAAGTACGACCCGGGTGACCTCGACGACCGGGCCCGCTGGGACGACTACCAGCGCGCGTACGAAGACGCGATCAACCGGTGCAACACCGCCGCCGCGCCCTGGTACGTGGTGCCCGCCGACCGCAAGTGGTACCGCAACTGGGCGGTCGCCACCCTGCTGCGCGACGCCTTCGCCGCGATCAACCCACAATATCCGGAGCCGAAGTTCGACGTGACCGCCGAACGCGCCAAGCTCCTCGCCGCCGACGGATGACAACGCGCCCGACTCAGCGAATGCCTGCGCTCGACCCTACGAGCGATGGCACTCCGTCGAGCCCGACAGCAACGGCCGACGTGGCGTGTCGATGACGGACGCGCCACACCCGCCTAGTACTCCAGTGACAGTTAGCTGGTAGTGGGCTGGCAACGCCGACGGCTCATAGATCGGTGGCCGCCCGCGGCGACGGGTAGAGCGGCGGCACAAGTAGGTGACTGCTTCACTGAAACCGACCAACGCGCGTTGACGAACGAACTTGAGCACCAGGCCCCACGCGCGGTCGTCGCCACACGCGGCGAGGCAGAAGACCGCATACTGCCGCACCGCGACGTTCTTATCCGCCGCGCAGGTCGCGAAGTCCTCGCTCGCTGCCTCGCCAACTCGCCTAGCCAACGCGATCAGCGCCGCACAGCGCAGATCGACCGACCCGGTTCCACGCGCGGTCAGAGCCTCGCGGAGAGCCTCCAGGCCAGCCGGGCCGGCCGTCTCGCCCAGCGCCGCGGCGATCCCCACCCTCTGATATCGCGAGGAAGCCGACCCGAACGCGCCCGCGAGCAGCCCGTCACCGTCAGACGCGCGCAACGCAGCCTCCTCGAGGGCCGCCTCGAAAACGTCCGACCGGCGACTACACAACCGCTCAGCCAGCGGCTTCACTGACCGCCGCTCCTTCCCCCATCAAGGGTCGAACCTCACAACGGACAGAATCCCACAGGTCTGCGCTGCTGAATTCCGACGACACTCGTCACCGCCGCAGGACCCAACCCACCACCGATCTGCTACGCCGAAACCGGCGTCTGGGATTGAGGCGCGAGAACGTCCGCTCCTGGCTCCCCTCTATGTCAAGACGCGGCTCGACGAGGGGTCGTAGGGTGGATTTTGGCGGGTCCGGGAAGTGACTTTTCCGAAGCGTCGACGTCGGGGTTGGAGTCGGCCGCGCTGGAGTCAGTAGTCGTCCCCGGTTGTCCTCCCGGGTCCGTCCCTCCCGCGCCGACGCCGTTCATCGCGTCGTTGAGCATCGTGCGATAGACGACGCCGGAGAGCCGTCGTTTGAGTGCGCCGAAGTGCGGCTTATTCGGGAAACAAGTGATGTCGCCGACCTCGACCAGCAGCCGCACGAAGCTGGTTGAGATCAGGTTCCCCTCCGGGAGTTCGGAGTGTGCAGCAACGCTATACCTGCCAACGATTGTTGACAATCCCGTACTTTGCATCGTGATGGCTCACGGACTGGGGGGAACTCGCCTGGATGGTCTCGTGCAGCGGTGGCCACTGCTCGAAGCCGTTCCGAAATCGACCCCAGCCGTATAGGGCTTTGGGGAACTTCATTGAGTGGCGGGCATGTAATAGTAATCTCAGCCGCTGACCCGGAAATTGCTGCAGTGGTCTCCCAGACTCCATTCGCCGATGGTTGGGTCGGTGATCGTAACCGCAATCCACGTAATATCATGCACCTGCTGTATGCTGGCGTGCATGACGCACTTAACGCGTTGATTGGGCGGCCCCCGAAATTGATACCCGTCTTCGCACAGCCGCTCCGAGGCGCGATTATTCGCGCTGACGATTCGAAGATGAGCATGGTGAACCTAGTCGGCCCGGGATCACGATGGCGTAACGAGTTCTGCGCCCGGGCCGCCCTACGAATACCCTTCTACCGACCGACACGCAAGGCGTCCAAAGTCAGGGCGCCAGTTCTCGTTTGCGTAGCAGATGTGGATACAATGACCTCATGTGACGCCACGATCGCCATGGCACTCAAAATGCCCAGAGCAACGTGTATTCGGTATCCCATAGACCACTTTGATATCCACTTCGGCGAGACGTTCGATCGAGCAGTGAGCGAACAAGTGGACTTTTTCTGCCAACATCTTCGCTAGTGCATGAGCCTGCCGCCCACCTGCCTGTGTGCAGTGTCCATATGGCGCAATGACGATCGCTCACACGGTCAAAATAGCGATCGCCAATCAGACGTCGGCGGCCGCGGGCTGCACGCTTCTAGCCGCGGATAGCGCGTCGGGGTGCGCGCTGCGCGGCGGTAGGCGCGGGCGGTGGTCGCGGATCCCATCGGCAGCGGCCATCGACGGACCGGTCAATCCGCTGACGGGTAATGGGCCGAACAGGTGGAAGACGCGTCAACACGGCTGATCGGGGCTGCATCGGCGGTACCTACTCAAGGACTCTCTCACCACCACGGGGGAGATGAGATGAGCCAATCAGCAGGTCGATTGATTCACCGGATCGGCGGGGCGATCGCCGTCGTCCTGGTAATAGCCTTCGTCGGGACCGGTGTCCACGCGGCGGCTGCCCGACACGATGACTTGCATACCGCGCTGTCGTTCGTCCTAGCAGCGGTCAGCACGGTGGCAGCTGTGCTGCAATTACACAAGCCGTCCTACCGGACAATTCGCGAGACCGGCAGGACCGTCGTCGCCGTTTTTGCGGCGGTTCTACTGGTCATGTCGATTCCGGCGATCTGGGTCCTGACCACGCCGCCCACGATCAAGATCGGCGTATCGCTCCCCCTGACCGGCGGCAATCTGCCCGACGCCCTACCGATCCTTCGCTCCGTCCGGCTCGTCGTTGACAAGGTCAACGACGAGACACCAATCGGCAATCACCGGATCGAGGCGGTGCCGTTCGACGACAGCAGGGTAGAAGACTCGATTCGATTCGCCGACGACGACGGGAAGCTCGAACGCGGCACCCACGAGCTCGACGACGTAATCGACGACGCCCAGGTGGCCGGCATCGTCGGGCCGTTCACCAGTGGTGCGGCACTAACCGAAATCCCGGCCGTCAACGAAGCCGGGATGGCGCTGATCAGTCACTCAACGACACTGCATTGCTTGACCTCGGCGCGATGCAATGAAGCCCCTGCGAACTCAAGGCGCACGTTCTTCCGGCTCGTCGTCTCGGACGACGTCCGGACCCGTGAACTGGTGCGGCGGCTCTCACCTCAGCTCGACCCAGGCCGTCGTGCGCCCGGTAGGGCCGGCGCAACAGCCGAGCCGCGGGTGATCGTCTTCACCGACGCCACGCCTTTCGGAGACGGATTTGCGGAGGAGTTCATCTCAGCTTGGACCACGGCGGGGGGAGAACCACCGAAGAGGGCAGTAGCGCGCATGCACGCGGGCGTGCTCGGGGCACGCAGAGAGCCGCCAGCGCTCGTGGTCTTCGCCGGTACCGGAACGGACGGACTCACCGTCTATCGGTATCTGCAGCGACAGCCGAAGCGGTTCGCCGGCACTATGTTCGCGGGCTCCGGAACGATCACGAACGGCGCGTTCACCCGCAGCATGCAGCGGCTCGAGCCGGTCGGGCGGCTCTATGCGATCGCGCCGGTCCCATCAGACGAGACACCCGACGTGACGGACTTCGCCAGCACCTACATCTCCCGCTACCAACAGGACCTCACCCCATACTGCGTAACCGCTGCGGACGCGACCACAGCGCTCTTGATGGCGGTCCGCGCAGCCGCCGAGAGGGTGCGGCCACCGAGCTCGAGCTGGGATCCACTCAGCAAGCATCAAGCAAAAGCCTTCCGAGCCGCAGTCGTCCACAACCTCCGGCTGCTCAACCGCTCCGCCGACATGACGTTCCCCATGCTGACCGGGGCGACACGGTTCGACACCAAAGGCGACGTCGTGCACGAGGGGCCCGAGTCCGACCGCGTATCGCTCTACTCCTGGAACGATAGGGACAAAGCGTGGCGCCTCAGTCGCGAATGAGAAACCTCTCCAGCAACGTAGATGAGCGCAGCAGATGAGCCGTGAGGCGCCGCAGACGACGCGACTACCGGACACGACTGGCGAGTTCGCGCGCCTACCCGACACACTCATCCGCCGCATTCATTCGAGCGAGATGCCTGCCCCGACGTCGAGCCCTCGACGAACCAGCACGCCGTCGACCGGCTAGACAGCGACCACTGCCTCTCGCAGGCGGGAGTGAGGCGGATGCCGCAGGCTGCAGCGGGACTGCAGCGGGCTACTGTCGACCGCTGTGATCAGTACGCGGATCGACTATGGCGACCTCCCCACTTGGGTGTCGGCGGTCGGTGGCCTCACGTCACTCATCTTTGCCGCAGTTGCCGCCGTGGCTGCGTGGCGGATCCTGCGGACCGAGCAGCAAAGAGACGATCGCGCCTCCGAAGCCGAGCGACGAGCCCAGGCCGGCACGGTTGCCGCCTGGCTGCCCGATGCTGCAGATCGTGAAGGCTACGACGCCGGACCCATCCGCGTGAATGTCCGGAATGGGAGCAGCCTTCCCATCTATCGAGTCCTGATCTCGGTTGTGGTGCGGTCAGACGGCCAAAGCTTCCGCGAAATCGCCCACTCTGGTGGACCGGATCGCACTTACCGTGAACTTGCAGCACCCGGCGACAACGAGTTCCTGTTAGACGTGCCCGCAGCGCGCAGTCGTCGGCGCGTTGCCCTGGAGTTCCGAGACGCCTCCGGCCGAGATTGGAAACGCGATCACGATGGATCGCTGATCGAGCTAGGTGGCTTCTCGTAGCTCAATCGAGGCAATGTCAACCGGCACCCGCCGCGTGCTCATCTGCCGCGCTGTGTGCTGGCGGTCCGTGCCCGCTCATCGCGTCGTCCCGCCGCCGTGGGTAGCAGGCGATCGATCTGGCATTCTGCGTGTTCTCGGGTCGGGCGGAGATTGCCCGGCTAGCGACAGAACGGACGAGGTGACGATGAGCGATCTGGGGCTGGACGCGTTAACGGTCAGGGCGAAGACAGGTTGCGAAGCGGTGACCGTCGGGGGTGTGCCCATGGGCGTCACCGTGCTGGACTTCTGGCAGTGGGCATGTTCGGACCTGGCCAACAACGCCATGCGCGGTGTCCTCGCGGAGTACCTCGTCGGCCAGGCCCTCGGCTGTGTCAGCGGACAGACACGGACAGAATGGGACGCCTACGATCTGCTGACGCCAGAGGGCCGACGGGTCGAGGTAAAGAGCGCCGCATATCTGCAGAGCTGGTCGCAGACCCGTCTGTCCGCGATCGCGTTCGACATCCGGCCCACCACAGGCTGGGACGCGACGACGAATACCACCGCGGCAGAACGCCGTCGCCAGGCGGAAATTTATGTCTTCTGTCTCCTGCACCACTGCCACAAGCCCACGGTCGATCCCCTCGATACCGACCAGTGGACTTTCTACGTCTTACCGACAGCGAGACTTGACGCCGAACTCGGCACCCAGAAACGGCTCTCGCTGAACGGACTCAAGCGGCTTGACCCCCGAGTAGGCACCTTCATCGATCTCCCCGCGCTGGTCGCCCTGGAATAGGCGCGTCGTCCTTCTGGCTCGGGCCGCGAACAGTTACGGAACGTGCTCATCTGCCGCGAGCAGGGGACAGACCCGGTCGACGTGCGTCCGCAGCATTCCCTCGGGTCGTCGAGCCTTCAGCTTCGCCGTCTCTTCCAGACTCGTAACGTCTGATGGCGCAAGGGCTGCGAGCGTTCCTTCGCCTGCGTCAACACGACGAGTTCATCGATTACCTCCTCCGAGGAGAAACCCTCCTCCAGCCACCGCAACGCCAGACCCGGCCAGTAGTCCGTCGGCCAGCCCAGAGCAATCCTCACCAGCGCCCCCAACGGCGGACCAACCTGACCCGGGACCAGCTGCTCAGCAAGGACCTGGCTCACCCGTACATAGGACAGCTCAAGCATGGGCAGCGCCATCCGCAAGTCGCCCAGCATCGGACGGGCGGTCTGCAGTCCACGCCCGACCCACCACGATCCGTCATCGTCGGCGACCAACGCCAGGCCATGGCTATTGATGACCCACGCATGCCGCCACGACTCGGTGGCCTTGGCGATGGCGGAGACAAACGCGAGCTCGCCAGGCAGTTCCACGAGGGCGGGCCTGCGTGCAACGCGCCCAAGGGATTACGGGTGCGTGGGTCCGGCAGCGTCACGAGGCGCGCCGCTACTGCCGAGACGACCCGCAGACCGATCAGGATGTCGTCGGCACTCCCTCACGCACCTCAGTACCGCGAACGGTGCGAACAGGTGCCCTGACCCGAAGCCGCGCATCGCGAAGAGAATGCGAACAGTGTTGGTCCACGGTCCCCCGCCCAGTCGGAAGCACCTTGGGCACATCCACCATGAGGAGACTGTCTATGCCGCAAATTGGCCCGTCGATCGGTGTCATAGGGCCCGGCGAAGGCGTCGCAAACGATCACGAAATCGCACTGGCCAGACAAGTCGGTCGTCTGCTGGGCGAGTTGCTGACGGGTCCTTTGCTGACAGTTGGCCCGCTTCGCAGCTTGCTGGGACGGATGGTGCTTGGACTCATAGCATCGATCGGTGGGCATCCTCTGGACCACCGATTCGGGGCCGGACCCGTCGCTGCGGCAGGTATTCGCTGCCGACCGGCCATCTGCCATCGCGACGGCTGTGGTCGGTGGAATCGACGTCCTCGTCACGCTGACGGACGAGCACGAGGATTTCGACTGCCACCTTGGAGAGCTCATTTGGCGGTCGTCAAATAGAGGGCAGACCCCACCGCTAACGTCGAATCATGGGCTTCCGGGTTCTGGCGTGCGTGGTCATGGTGACGCACTTCGCCTTCATGGGGCTGCTAGTTTTCGGCGGGTGCCTGGCCTGGCGGTGGCCGCGGGCGCTCGCCCTGCACGTGCCCGCCGTCCTCTGGGCCGTCACGACGCTGATGGTCTCCATCCCCTGCCCGCTCACCCGGCTCGAGAACGCGCTGCGTGCCCGCGGCAGCTGGCCGCACCTAGCGCCGGGCGGGTTCCTCGACCACTACATCGAGGGCGTCTGGTTCCCGGAGGAGTACACGCCCCTCGTCCAGGCTGCGGTTGCCGTCGCCATCGCCGCCTCGTGGGTCGGCGTTGCGATCACGACAGGCCAGCGGAGGAGGATCACCGCCCGGTAAGGCGTCAGTCTCGGCGGTGTCTTCGACGGGAGCGGTGGCAGCGCTGGCTCGACTGTCACGGCGATCGATGGTGTTGGCAGTTGTCAGCGCTGTGATCAGCCGATGTGCACTGCCGCAGGTGGCGCTCGACATTGACCCATCTACGAGCGGGCGGTGTGTTGGGGCTTTGGTTGTCAATGAGTGGCTGGACAGCTACTAAAGGCTCATCCAGCAGTGAAGTGACTCGCCGTGCTCACGGGCCCGGGTGGCCAGCGCGGTGAAGTCGGCGATCACTTCGCGAAGAAACTCATTGTCGGCGTAGCCGCCGAACTCCTCAACGGTTGCCCACCGGTCGGCAAGGCCCGGCACCTGATCGGCAGGGATGCCAGCAAGTTCGTCTCGGGCGCGGTCGTCGAGGACGGTGACCCACGGACCCTCGTGGGCCATGTCCTGCTCTCCGCCCTCCGGCCAGATCAGGCGCTCGTCAACCAGGCCTGGGCGCCACTCCTGGTCGGTCGCGAAAGCGACCAACTGGCCGAGAATGACGCACGGGTCAATGGTCTTCAGCTCGATTCCGTCGAAGACGCCCGGCACGGGTGAGGCCGCGTCGTTCTCGTTCATATGACCGCGCACCTCGGCCTCGCTGGGCGCCCGGAAGTAATCGAAAAGAACACCCACTGCTATCCTTTCCAGGTCGGATCGAAGCTCACGAGCGTCGGATCATCCGGCCACCGTTCTACTGTCGGACGCTCGGGACTTATTGCGCCCACGCCGGCCGTTCCTAGTCCATCCTTCGCTGACGAAACGCTGGCTCACCACAGTCCGCGCTCGCGGGCGAGGTGCTCGACCGCGCCCGCTGCCTCCCTCAAGTCCACGCCGGTAAGAGCGCGGTATTCCTTGATCACCGCCATCCTCCGCCCATTCCGCAGGAACTCCACAACGCCGGTCAGGTCGGGTTGGTGCGGCTCGACACCCAGGCGCTCGTTCACGACCGCGAGCTGACGTTCGAGCGCGGCGAGCCGCGCGTCAGTCCGTCGCTGATCGCTGCCTCGATCGAGGTAGCCAGCCAGCAATGTCCGAGCCAACCATCCCACCACCACGATCACCGCAATGGTGATGAATGCGGCATCCTTCATGTGGGTTATCAAAGCAAGTGCCCCATCGGACGCAGGGAGCGGCCGACTGTCCGGGCGGCTTACTCGTCTGCCGCTGCGGGGCCCTGCGATAGTCCTCGCGTGACGTTCCCGCTGGAGGCGCTGGAACCAGAACCACTACTACTGCGGCGGGAAAGGGTCCTCGACGGATACTGCTCCGTCGACCGGTGGCCGTCGTCGCCGACGGCGAGCGAAACGGACGCGGCGTATCCCCGGGCAACCGGTATCGCGGTAGCCGGCGTCAAGCGCCCGGCCGACCGGCACGCCAACGGCGGCGCCTGTCGACCGCGCGCTCCAGCGTCAGGACAACCACTACCATTTCGAGCGCGGACCGCCAGCCGAATCGGCCCTCCGGGTACTCCCCGAGTGTGTCGAGCGCGACGAACACTGCCACGAGGAGATAGCCGACGGCGGCACGGCCAGCCTTCCGATCGCGAGTAGTGACCGTCCTGGCCGGCAACTCCTGGCACGACCGTCGTTCGCCTGTCATCCCTGCCCCAGGGCACGGCGGACCAGATCTCCCCGATCCGTCCAGATCGCCCGCGCCTCGATCCCTTCGGCGAGCAGGCGACCGAACACCGGGCTGCGTGCGGCTGCGCGGCGTATCAACGCGACTGCCTCGTCGGAGGGAATGCCGTCGACCCAGTCCTCCACGACGCCCGCACACAAATGCACCCGCGCGTCGTCGCCGGCCGGCGCGGCCTCGACGATCCGGATCACCAGCTCGGTCGAGGCGACCGGATCCATCATGACCTCACCCAAAATGCGAAAGTAGGCCACCGACGCCGGCGAGGGGTCATCACGATCCTTGAGACGCCAGGCGCGATCACCTGCCCCGCCTGCCTGCTCGGCACGGTAGCGCCAGTACAACCCCGCGTCCGACCCGGTCACCTCAACCCTTCCCAGACGCAAGCGCCGGGGTCTGTCAGAGGAGCCTCGGTCGACTCGATTGGTTAGTAGGAAGCTACCTACGTGAGTGGCCTGAGCGAACGTAGCTCGTGCCGCAGTCATTGGGTAAGGACGTGGGTTCAGCGATCGATGTGTCGGTCGAGGTACTCGGCGGTCATCCGCCAGTGCTGGTCGTCTTCGTACCGAAGCCCGCCCAGGGCTGCTCGCCGCGCGGCGCCACGACGCAGTCATATGAACCTAACGCCCATCGCGGTTACGGCCATATGCCGTCGGCGCCGTGCCGCGAACGCACGCACACGCCGCTGAGCCGATGGAACTGGTCGGCGGTGTAGTCGACCTCCGTTCCGCACGGAAGCGATTCCAGTACCTTCCGAACTCTCTCGCCTCAGGTCTGCAGAGCCTTGCGTTCGACCTCCATGGCTTCGAGCCTCCGGTTCAGCGACGGGGGAAACGCGCGCCTGTACTTCGCCGCTATCTGCTCGACGACGCTCGCAGCCGCTATCAGTCGCTCAGTGTCGGAGTCGTCGGTCGCGGGATCGCCGAGGGCCGACAGCGCCGGTCCTAGGTTCTCCTGAATCTCATCGGGCATGGAGTCGAATAGCTCCATGTCGTCCGTGAACACCAGGTCGACAAGCGCTTGCGCCGAGTCACGGAATCTACGATCGTCGCCCACTCGCTACCCCTTGATGTCGTGTCGTAGCCGATCTCCGGCTCGGCGAGGCGTGGCCGGCAAGTTACCCAGCTGGGAAGCCCGGTAGTTCCGTGGCCACGGCTCGCTCGTGCCGCGCTGCGGGCCCGCTCATGGGACTCGAAGATGCCGCGCTGGCGACCTCATTCCGGTTCCACATCCATGCTGCAGCAAGCTGAGCTGACGTCCCTCGCTGTCGGGGGCGGGACGTGAGGTCAGCGGATGGCCGAAGCCGTCGGCCTTGAAGGCCTCCGGTGAGACAACGGCCATCGCCCACTCGATCGGTCCGTAGCGGCACCAGCGCGCAGACCGACCGCAGCCCAATCCACTGCAGCCGTCGCAGCGTCGGCGATCGCGGACAACGGTGCAGCGGCGGCTGCCACGATCAGGCCCCACGACGCGTGCCTCGCTCACAACTGACACCTAACCGCGCGTGACCGCGATTGTTCGTCAGTTCCGACTGCAGGATCGCCCGGACGGACGCCACGATGTTCGCGAGGGCTGACCGCGGCCGGGTGTCCCGACGTAGGTCGCATCACGTCCGAATCAGCGTACGAACGGGGTAAGGATGGCTGCCAGTGCTTCGTCGGTCGGTTCCACGTAGTGCTTGGTGCGGTCGTCCTCGTCGTAGCTGAGGTGGGTCGCTGGGCACTCACCTGCTTTGGTGCTCATGCGTCGGTCGAGCAGGCTCTTGCCAGTGCGCGACTCCAGAATCTGGATGCGCCACGTCGTGTCGTACAACACGACGGTCACCGGCGCGCCGTCCTCGAAACTGTCGTTCATGGCGCAGGTCTCGGCCGACGCCGTCGCGGCCACGCGCTCGCGGCAGAACACGAGGTCGACGTTGTTCACGTCGTCGCCGCCGGCGTACCACACGTTCGGTGGGTCGCTCGGCGGGCTCTCCTGCACATGCCAGATCGAGTCGTAGTACAGGTACGCGACCGAGTGCTTGGCACCCTTGGCAGCCGAGTACGCAGGCAGGCCCCGGAAGCCTGGCTCGTCGATGCACACGCGCCGGAGCCGCACCGGTTCGGGCGGCAGGGTGAGCTCGGGAGTGGGAGACACAGACACCTCACTGCCCGCGTCGGCGACCGGTCCGTCGGACAGTCCGCATGCCGTGGTGGAGAGCGCCAGTAAGGAGGCGGCGACGGCAGCGCCGTTTCGAAGTTGGACGATCATGACTTCCTTGTGACGAGGTGGCTGGCCACGCCCAGGCTAGAGAGGCACGCAACCGTGCATGCGGTGCGCACCAGTTCGGCATGACACTGCGCTCCCAGGCGCGCTGGTGTCCACCACGAAACCACTCAGCCGCGGTGACAGCTGCGAGCACCAGAATCAGTCATCACCGCCCGCACTGACGTCATCACGGATGGCACCCGGAAACGGGTTCATCCCCGTCCGATGAACCGCGAAAAACCGCCGACGATCCACGCAGAGTTCATTAACCGTCTGAGCGGTCCAACGCAGTACCAACAAGTCCGACTGGTCAGTGGTCGGTAGCCCCTGCCGCGTCGAACGCGGCCGTCAGTTTGCGCATCGCCGACGCCGCGCTCTCCGTGGCCGTGGGTCCCAGCGCGGCCAGGCTACTCATCAGCGCCACCATTTCCGGGAAGTCCAGCGTCAGCGCGATCCGTCCCGGCGGCAGCGGAAGGCTGACGCCACCGGCCCGGCCGCGCCGGGTGCGCAGCGGGATGCCGCTGGAACGAAGACGCTCGACGTCACGGGCGATCGTCCGCGGGGAGACCGAAAGCTCACGGCCGAGCACGGCGAACGGAACTAGCCGGCCACGTGCCGCGCTCAGCCGCTCGACGATGACTTGGTGCCGTTCGACCCGGCGGAGCACCAGGTGCGCGTCCCGGGACGACGCCGCCAGATTCGTGGCGACATCGTGCCTACCGGCGTGCTCCACGGTTCTCAGCGTATGACGACACTAGCGCGTCGTCTTTGCTGTTTAGCGTTCCCCGCATGACTGATGCACTGCAGACAGCCCACGACTTCTTCGACCGGTACGCGCACGCGCTGCTCGCTCGCGACGAAAAGGCCGTTGCCGAGCTGTATGGCGTGCCGTCGCTCATTCTGTTCCCCGGCCAGGCGATCGCGGTCAGCGAGACCCGGCAGACCGCGGAGTTCTTCGCCTCGTCGTGGGACCAGTACGACGGCGTCGACACCGTCGACAAGCGCCTCACCGTGCTGGCCGAAGCCCCCGGCAGCCTCTGGGTCGACGTCACTTGGAGCTACCGCGGCGCTCCGCGCGAACGGTTCTGTTACCAGCTGGTGGAGGGCCCGGCGGGACACCGGATCGCCGTACTGACCCCGCTGGAGCTATGACGGCACCCCGCCCCGGGCTCAGGGTGCGGCGACCGCCCGCGGCAGCTGGATCACGGCCCGGGTTCCGCGGGGCTGGTTCGGCGTCAACCGGATCACGCCGCGGTGCGCGTGGACGATCGCGCGGCTGAGCGCGAGCCCGAGCCCGGCGCCCGGCAGCTGCTGCTCACGGCTGAGCACGGTCCGGTAGAACGGGCTGAACACCTGGTCGTCCTCGTCGGTCGGGATGCCGACCCCGGTATCGGCCACCGCGATCTCGACCTCGGTGGTGTGCACCGGCGCCGTGGAGAGCGTCACCGAGCCGCCCGGGCTGTGCGAGACCGCGTTGCGGAGCAAGTGGTCGAACACCTGCCGGAGCCGTTCGCCGTCACCCTCGACGGTGAGCCCCGGCTCGATCCGCGCGTGCAGCGTGACGTCGGCCTCCTCGGCGGCCGTGCGGGTGTCCCGCAGCGCCGCGGCGGCGATCCCCGCGACGTCGATCTGCTCCCACACCAGGTCGGCGTGGCCGGAGTCGAGCGCGGCGAGGTCGAGCAGCTCGTCGATGATGTGCCGCAGCCTGCTGGAGTTGCGGTCGATGACCTCCAGCAGCCGCTGGGCGTCGGGGTCGAGGCCGGGCGTCTCGGCCAGCAGCTCGGTGTAGCTGGCGATCGAGGTGAGCGGCGTGCGGAGTTCGTGGCCGACCAGGAACAGGTACTCGTCCTTGCTGCGAGCCAGGGCCAGTTCGGCGTCCTCGGCCCGGCGTCGCTGCAGGAACTGCGCGACCTGTCCGGCGATGCCGGAGAGCAGGACCGCGACGGTGTCCCCGGCGTCCGCGGCCACGTCCGTGTAGAAGCAGAGGACGCCGAGCGTGGAGCCGCCGTTGGGCACCGGGATCGCCACTCCGCTGCGGAGCCGGGAGTCACCGACGCCCTCGGCGGAGATCAGCGCGTCCGGGGCGTCCAGGTCCTCGATCCACACCGGCTGGTTGCGATGCCACGCGGTGCCCGCTAGACCGGACCCCCGGCTCAGCTGCGGCGGCACCCGCAGACCCGCGCGGTCGTCGTCGCGGTAGGTGGCGATCGGACGCAGCACGTCCGCCTCCTCGTCGGCCAGCCACAGTTCGGCCGACGACCAGCCAAGCGTGCGGCAGACCGCGCGGAGAACGATAGGCCCGGCCTGTTCGATGCTGTGCGCCTCGACCAGTGCCTCGGCGACCGCGCGCTCGGCGTCGAGGTACCGTTCGGCACGGCGCCGGCGGGTGGCGTCCCACACCGACAACACCGCGCCCAGCTGCTCCCCGCCCGCGCTCCGGAGGGGCTCGGCGTCGGCGAGCAGCACCCGGTCGTCGCCGTCCGGAGCGGCCAGCACGATCTCGACGTCCCGGACGACCTCCCCCGCGAGCGCGCGGGCCAGCGGCGCCGACGCCGGCTCGTCCGGGCGGTGCCGCACGTGCAGGTGCTGGTCGAGGCCGAGCCGACCGAGTGCGGTGTTCGCGAACACCAACCGGCCGTCCGGATCGCACCCGGCCACGCCGACCCGCAACCGGTCGAGCATCGCGTCGAGGTAGACGCGCCGACGGTCACACTCGGTACGGGCGCCGAACTCGCTCACGAACGTCGAGCAGAGCCGGGCCGCGCTGTCGATGCCGGCCAGCTCATCGGCGCTCCAGCGGCGCGGCTCGTAGTCCATCGCCGCACAGACGCCGATGTTCTCGCCCTGCGCGTCCCGGACCTGGAACCCGGCGTAGGCACGGCCGCCCACGTCGGAGATCGGGGAGTTCGGCGGCACCCGTTCGTCGTCCCCGACGTCCTCGATGATCACCGGCTGCCCGGAGGCGAGCACCAGCGCGCCGATCGTCCGGGACGGCGGCAGACCGCCCGAGGGCTGCCAGCCGTCCGGGAGGCCGTACGCCCCGACCAGCCGGAGCTTCTCGCCGTCGGCCAGGTACACCAGGCCGGCTGCGGCGTGGGCGGCGCGGGCGGTCAGGGCCGCGAGGTGGGCCGCTGCGGAGTCGGCGATCGATAGCCCGCTCAGGTCGAGCGACCGCACGGGCATTCCGCGAACGACGAGTTCCGACGGCTCGACCACTTTCGGCGATCGCGACTCGCGCCTCGTCATCCTTGCGCCCTCCGGGAATCCGCTCTAACGGAGCAGCATAGCATTCTCTGCGCAAAACGGACTTCACCCGGCGCTCCGTTTGGCTCGTAGAGTGACCCCATGGCAGAACCGGTGAAGGGTCCCGCGTCCTACTTTCCCTCGATCGAGAAGAAGTACGGACGACCGATCAGCGAGTGGCAGGACCTCATTCGCACCTCGCCGTTGACGAAGCACCTGGAGCTGGTCAACTGGCTCAAGGCCGAGCACGGGCTCGGCCACGGCCACGCGAACGCCCTCGTCGCCCACACGTTGCAGGACAAATGACCGACTACGCTGCGGCGCTCCTCGACCAGGACCGGCGCTTCGCCGAGCAGCTGCGCGGCGCCGAGCTGGACACGCCGGTACCGACCTGCCCCGATTGGACGCTCTCCCAGCTGCTCCGCCACCTCGGACGCGGGCACCGGTGGGCCGCGCAGATCGTCCGGGAGCGGCGGGACTCCCCGCTCGACCCGCGCGTCGTCGAGGACGGCAAGCCGCCGGCGGACGAGGACGGCGCCCTGGCGTGGGTCGGCGGCGGCGGACAGATACTGCTCGACGCGGTGGCCGGCACCGGTCCGGACACGCCGGTCTGGACGTTCCTCGGCCCACGCCCGGCGGCCTGGTGGATCCGGCGGCGCCTGCACGAGACGACCGTGCACCGCGCGGACGCGGCGATCGCGCTGAGCGTCGAGTACGACCTAGCAGCAGAGCTGGCCGCGGACGGCGTCGGCGAGTGGATCGACTTGATCGCGACCGAGACGGTTACCGGCGCCCGCCCGCAACAGCCGCTGGAGACCGACCTGAGCCTGCACCTGCACGCCACCGACATCGACGCCGAGTGGACGCTGCGCGGCACGCCCGACGGAGTGTTCGTCGAACGGGAGCACGCGAAGGCGACCACCGCACTCCGCGGGCCGGCGCGTGACCTGCTGCTGGCCATCACCCGCCGCCGTCCGGTCGGGGAGACCGAGGTCGAGCTGTTCGGCGACGAATCGGTCTGGCGCACGTGGCTGGAGCGCACGCCGTTCTAGTCTGCGGGCACGAAACGGACGCGGCGGGTGGCCGGGTCAGCCTCCTGCAGACGAACCCGCAGCCGCTGACCCGCCCGTAGCCCCGGCCCCGCACAGCGCGCCCACACCGGCGGCTCGTCCAGCGCGACCGTGCCGCTCTTCCCCTCGCCGGAGACGTCGACCACCGCCGCGTCGAACTCCTCGCCGACGCGGTCGGCGAGGAGCACGGCCTCGGTGAGGTCGACGACCGCGCGCTCGAACTCCCCCGCCCGGCGGGTCGCCGCGGCCATCGTCGCGGGCAGGCCGGGCAGCGCGGCCAGCACCCACTCGGGCACCGGCGTCCCGGCGTACAGCGCGAGACACACCTCGGTCGCGTACCGGTCGGCTAGCCGGCGCAGCGGCGCCGTGACGTGCGCGTACGGTGCGCCGACACCTGCGTGGAACGCCTGCTCCGGCGCCCCGTCGGTGAACGGCGTGTAGCCGGAGCCGCGCAGCAGCGAGGCTGCGAGGTCGAGGAACGCGGCGCCCCGCGGATCCGCCGGGTCGACGCTCGCCACCACGCGCCCCGGCGTCGCGCCCGCCGGCCAGTCGACGCCGAGGCTCGGCGCGACCGCGCGGAGCCGCTCGACGTCCTCCGGCGCGGCCGGTGGCAGCGTCCGCAGCAGGCCGATCCCGCCGCCGAGCATCAGGGCTGCGGCGCACTCCCCGGTCAGCAGCGAGACCTGCGCGTTGTACCGTTCGGCCGGGCTCTGGGCCCGCAGCACCAGTTTCCAGCCGCCGTCGTCGGTGTGCTCGACGTCCTGCTCCGGGACGTCGAGGTCGATGCCACCCCGCGCCAGCACCCGGTCCAGGCGCACCGTGCCGAACCCGGCGAGCCCGGTGAGCGCCTCCGGGCGGGCACCGGCCTCCACTTCCGGATAGGAAAGCTGCGCAATGCTGCGGACGGTGGCCCGCTCGACCCGGACGTCCAGCGGGGTGGCGTCCGCGTCGGTACGGATCGTCCAGACGACCGCGGGCCGGACCTGGTCCGGCAGCAGGCTGGCCGCGCCCTCGCTGAGCACCGCAGGGTGCAGCGGAACCCGGCCGTCCGGGAGGTAGAGCGTGACGCCGCGCGCCGCGGTTTCCCGGTCGAGCACACTGCCGGGCCGCACGAACGCGGCGACGTCGGCGATCGCGTAACGCAGCAGGAACCCGTCGCCGTCCGGCACCAGGTGCAGTGCCTGGTCGAGATCGCGGGATCCGGGCGGGTCGACCGTGACGAACGGAACGTCGGTGAGGTCGGTCCGCGGAAGGTCGGCCGGCGGGGCCGCAGCCTCGGCGAGCGCGTCCGGGGTGAAGTCCGGCGGGGTTTTGAGGTCGGCGCGGATCGCCGCGAAGTCGATCTCCGGCGCCCGCAACCGCCGGGTCGGGACGCCCGCCGCGGGCCGGGCGATACCGGTGTCAGCCATCGTCCGCACGTTATCAGTCGGCCGGGCGCCGGCCGGGGCGGCGCCGCAGCCGGTCGCCGACCGCCAGGAGGATCCGGTCCCGGACCAGCACGAGCAGCGCGACGACGAGCGCGCCGAACACCAGCGGCAGCAGCTGCCCCTGACCGAGCCGGTAGGCGGAGTGACCGATGCCGCTCCGCAGGATCCAGGGCAGCAGCACCGACCGCAACTCGGTCTCCCCGGTCACGGCGACCGTCGTCTCCTCCTCGTCGTCGGCCAGCCGATCGACGACGCCGGTGGCCTCCGGATACGTGGCGACCACCATCTTGCGCGGCGCGACCAGCGCGAACGTGGAGCCTGCCGCGGGCACCAGCCGCAGCGAGTCGCGGACGACGACCTCCGGGACGTCGATCGTCGTCGCCGCCGGCCGCAGCACCGGCCGAGCGGCCAGCGCGGATCGCTCCCGGGCGAGGACCACCGCCCCGTCGGGCCCCGGCGTCGCGCTCCAGCGCTCCTCCGCCAGCCCTGCCTGCAGGTACTGCCAACGCAGCCCGCCGCTCCGGAGCTCCTCGTCTGCGCACCCACGGGCGACGCAGTCGACCACGCGGGCGTCGATGCCGAGCTCCGCCGCGACCGTCGACACGTCGAGACGACCCGCGGCGACGAGCGCACGCAGGTCGTCGTCGGGGGTGGCGGTGGCGCGCGCGGCGTCGTCCGGAGCCCCAGCCAGGTCGGCCAGCGCGTCGGTGAGCGTTCGATCGACGCCGGAGCGCAGCTCCGGATGGGCGGTGAGACTCGGGTGGATCGTGATCCGGTCCTCGATCCGCCAGATGCCGTGCCGCCACGACGCGGTGCCCGCGTAGCGGACCGCGGCGCGCCGATCCGGGCCGATGCCGGTCGGGGGATCGTCTTCGTCGCCGGTGCTGAGCAGCACGGCGATGACGACGAGGGCAGCGGCGGCCAGAAGCCCGGTGACGACGACTGCCCAGCGCAGCGCCGCGCGGGGACGGAACCGGATCAGCGCGACGAGGGCTCCGATCAGGACGCCGAGCGCCACGCCCCGCGCGAGGGACCAGAAGCCGCGGGCGGAGAGGACCGCGATCGCGACGGCGGTGACGACGACCGCGGCCGCGACCACCGCGAGGCGCACACGGGGGGACGGCCGCGGCACCCGCCGCGCGCGCTCGGTGGCCCCGCCCCGGCTGCCCGCCATCCGGCCATCATGCTCGCCGCCCCGAGGCGGCAGTACCTCCGCCGGTGCCGTCCGGGTCCCACGAACGGATACCGGCGGTGGCCGCTTACGGCCGGTAGGTGAGCAGGACGATGCGGTCGTCCAGCACGGTCGTGCCGGCCAGCCGCAGGCCGGCCCGTGGATGTCCGGTGTAGGCGGGCTCCCGTCCGTCGGCCCCCAGCGTGAGCGGGAAGACCATCAGCCGCAGCTGGTCGACCAGCCCGAGCGCCAGCAGGCTCCGCACCAGCGACAGGCTGCCGATCGTCCGCACCGGCGCGTCGGACTCCCGCTTCAGCGCCGCGATCCCCGGCGCGATCCCCGCCGCCGGGTCGGTGCTCAGCACGCGGCTGTTCGCCCAGTCGAGCGGTTCGCGCAGCCGTCCGGAGACGACGACCTTCGGCAGCGCGGTCATCCGGACGCTGCTCGGGTCGGTGGCCGCGGCGGACATGTCGGCCATCAGCTCGTAGGTCACGCGTCCCATCAGGAGGGTCTGCGGGCGTGCGGTCTCGGTGGTGATCCACGCACCGAGGTCGGGGCCGTAGTACCCGAAGAACGGGCCGACGTCCTCGCCGGCGGCGAAACCGTCGACGGAGACGAACAGGTCGGCGATGAGCTCCGCCACGGGCAGCTCCCTCTCGTCGGCGGTTCGGTGCCAGCCTAGGTCGGGAAGCTGAGCGTTCTCACATACTTCGGAACCGCGGACGGCCACCGACCGATACTCGGATGCCGCTCGCGCGGTCGCCACGATCGTCGTCAGGGAGTGACCCACCGCACCGATGCACCAGTACCAACAGCCCTACCGGGTTGTCGACGCGCAGAACCAGGGATGGCGGCTGACCACCGGCACCGGCAGGTACGCGCCGGACTTCGGCTTCACCCGTGGGTTGCCCGCCGCGGTCAGTCTCGCCGAGCTCGCCACGAGCCGCGGCCCGATCCGGCCGGTGGTGCCGGCCCCCGACGCCGACCGTCTGGTGCTGCTGCGCGCGTTCCGGGACGCCGGGGACAAGGCTGCGGTCTCGTTGCTGGTCGCGCTGGCGGAGGTCCTCCGGCAGGCGGGCGACGGCACCGACCACGACACCGCCCGGCGGACGCTGGTCGCCGGTGCCGAGGAGTCGTGGGAATCCGCCCATCTGACGATGCTGCTCGGCGGTGCAGCGATGGGGCCGGGCACCACGCCCGCCGGGTACGACCCGGCGGCCGTCGGCACGATCGTGTGCGTCCTGGGGCCCTGGGTCGTTGGAAGCGACGTGTACGTGGAGGTCGCGCAGACGCTCTCCGCGGTGTTCGCCGACTACCTCGACGAGGACGTCGACGGCCGTCCGCGGGGGTGGGGTGGCGCGGCGGATCCGTCGCTCCAGCCCGGCGCCACCGGCTTCGAGACCAACGGCGGGCGGCTGCTCTACAGCTGGCTGGCGTCCCGGTCCCGCCGGAAGCGGGCGCACACCGTCGGCTGGTAGTTCGGCGCCGCCGGGCTCACCGCGTGCCGCTGATCGTGGTCGGACCGGCGCCGGCGACGCCGTCCAGGCCGACCCGGGTGGTCAAGCCGACGTGGTCGGACGCCCAGATCTTGGTGTCGTCCTCGGTCGTCAGCTGCTCGGCGAAGAGGGTGTCGGAATCGAGGACCGGGAATCGCGCCTCGTCGCCGCTGAGCAGGACGTAGTCGATCCGGTGACCGGTGGCGCCGGCCGGCAGGAACTCCGGGTGATAGGTCACCGCGTCGCTGTCCCGGAACGGATCGCGCCACGCACCGTCCTCGGTGATCAGCGGGTAGAGCTTCGAGTCGGCGGCGATGTTGAAGTCACCGCTGACCACCGTCAGCGTGGTCTCCGGCGACCGGACCTCCCGGAGGAACGTGTGCAGCACGGCGACCTGCTCCTCGTGGAATCGGTAGTACCGGCTCCCGGGCGACCAGTCGCCGTCCTTGTTCGCGGTCAGGTGCGCGTTGCCTATGACGACGTTCCACCCGGAGATCGCGGTGGCGAGCATGCCCTGCCGCCGGGCGTTGATCGCCCGCTGGGCCCGGAACGCGAGGCTGCTCGTGCGGGGCGCGGTGCCGCTGAACGAGCGGAATCGCGGCTCGTCGAGCGGGTATCGGGAGAACGTCACCAGCCCACCGGCCGGGCCACCGTGGACCGCGCGGCGCCAGGCCGCGAACGGGAACGACGGCAGGTGCCGCCGGACGGTCGCGAGCGAACGGCCGCCCCAGACCTCCTGCAGGTTGAAGACGTCCAGGTTCGACGCTTCGATCCGGCGGCCGATCTCGGCGGCGCGGACCTCCAGCGGTGGGAGGCGGGAGAGCGCCGGCGGTAAACCGCAGATGTTGAGGGTGGCCAGGCGGAGCGTCGCCGGTCTCGTAGGCATGTGGTTCAGGGTGGCACGCCTCTGACCACTTCACCCGCTGTACTCTGCGCGCCGTACCGCTATCGCTCCGGAGGTTCCCGTGCGGCAGAACCCCGCCCGTCGTCACGCGCTGCTCGACGCGGCCATCGAGGTACTCGCGAGGGACGGCTCGCGCGGCCTGACCCTCCGGGCGATCGACAAGGAGGCCGGCGTCCCGACCGGCACCGCCTCGAACTACTTCGCCAACCGCGACGAGCTCCTCGTGCAGGTCGTGCGGCGCACCCGCGAACGACTCGCCCCGGACCCGGACGCCGTGGCCGCGACGATGGACCAGCCGCCCTCCCCCGCGCTCGCCACCGAACTCATGCGGCAGCTCCTCGCCCGCCAGCGAGCCGACCGGACCAGCAACCTCGCGATGCTGGAGCTCCGCCTGGAGGCCACCCGCCGACCGGAGCTGCACGCCCAGCTGAGCGACTTCCTCGCCACCGAGCACCGGGAAGTGGTGGACTTCCACCTGGACGCAGGGCTGCCCGGCGACCGTCTCGGCGTGGCACTGCTGTACTTCGGGATGCTCGGGCTGATCGTGGACGACTTCACGCTGCCGGCGATTCTCGAGCCCTACGACGTCGACGAGCTGATCGAGCAGCTAGTCACCCGACTTCTCCGCCAGCGCACCTGATTTCCACCCTGCGGACGAGTGACCTGCAACTTTCGTCGCGCAGCGTTGCGGTGTGGTGTGCTCCTGTTGCGGAGAGTGGGCGATCGAGCCGGTCGTGCTCGACGACGTGCCGCGCCTCCGGCTGTCGTGCCGCGGGTACCTCGTCGGGTACTTCACCGCACCCGAGACGATCGCCGCCGAGCTACGCCGTCAGGGCGGCCCCGATCTCGCCGACTTCCGCGCCGCCGCGTAAGGGCGGGGCCAGCGCTACCCGAGGGTGGGGCCACCGGCCAGATCACCCGCGCCTACCGCCCGAGCTGACCGGAGCTCGGTCGGCGGCCCGGCGCACGGACAGCCGCGCTACCGCTCGGCGGCGGTGAGGAGGAACAGCGCCCTGTCGGGGTCGACGACCGTGCCTGCGGCCGGCCTCGTGCGCACCACGACGCGGTGCGCCGGCGGTGTCGGTTCGGGGGTCCAGAACTCCCCCGACGGGGCCAGGACGGTCGTGAAACCGGCTGCCGCCAGTGTCTTCTGGGCGACTACGAGGTCTAGCCCGACCACGTCGGGCACCGCGACCCGTCGGCCGGTCGCGGTCGCCGACGGCGTGGGAACGGCGGGCGCCGACGAGGTGCGCGCGGTCGACGGGGTGGGCGCCGGATCGCTGCCGCCCGGCGAACACGCGGCCATCGCCGCCAGCAGAAGGGCGGCGCCGACGATCGGACGGACGCTCATGGCGCCTCACCGTAGGCGACGGCGCTCGCGCCCGGAGCGTTTCCGTCCGGATGACACCGACCGTTGGAGGAGCGTGGGGAAGCACGCGCCGCGGCCGAAATCGCCGTGACGGACGTGGTCGCGCGCTGCCAGGATCACCCGGTGCACGCCACCCGAACCGAGCTCCTGCGCTGGCAGTTCGACCTTGCCTGGTCGCTGCTCGACTATCACCTGGAGCGCCTGGAACCCGAGGACTTCCGGTGGGAGCCCGCCGCACTGTGCTGGACGGTCCGGCGCGACCCCGACGGCGCCTGGGTCCCGGACTGGGCGGACACCGAGCCCGATCCGATCCCGGTGCCGACCGTCGCCTGGCTCACCTGGCACGTCGGATGGTGGTGGACCGTCACGCTGGACCACGCGCGCGGCCGGACCCCGCGGGAGCGCACCGCGGTGACGTGGCCGGGAGACGGCGCACCGACCGTGGCCTGGCTGCGGGACCTGCGAACCGAGTGGCTCTCCGTTCTCGACCGGCTCACCGACGACGATCTGGATCGGACGGCGCCGTTCCCGTGGCCGGACGACCCCGAGCACACGGTGGCCCACCAACTCGCCTGGGTGAACGCGGAGCTGATGAAGAACGCCTCGGAGATCGGCCAGCTGCGCCTGCTCCGCGCGACCGGCTGATTCTCAGGCCAGCGTCACCAGCCCGTAGTCCCCGTCCCGCCGCACGTAGAGCACCGTGCCGCGGTCGGTGGCCACGTCCGTGAAGAAGGCGAACGGCCGCTCGCCGCGGGCCAGCCGGACCGCCGCCACCTCGACGCGCAGCCGCGGCGCCGGATCCCGCTCGATCGACACGGCGGTCGCCGGGCACGCGTCCAGCGGGCACCGCCGGGCTTGGACGAGCCGGTAACCGGTCGGTCCGGCCCGGTGGACCAGCGTGTCCACGCCGGTACCGGCATCGCGGAACAGCTCGAAGTCCCGGTCCAGCAGGTCGAGCACGGCGATCGCTTCGTCGACCGTGCAGTCACCCGACACCACACCGGGCACCCGGATCCGCGGTGCGGCGGGCAGCGAGGCGGCCGCCGGCCTGCGGTAGGCGTCCGCGCGGCGGTCCTGGTCGAGACGCTCCAACGACGCATGCAGCTCCTGCCGGAGCTCGTCCAGCCCTTCGTAGGGGTTTCTCGCGGTGGTGTGGACGCGAATCCGCACGCCGTTGACGTTGACGGCCGCGTACGCCGCCACCGGGCGGGACAACGCGGGGTCGGCGTAGCGCACGACCCGCACGTCGGCCCGCAGAACCGGCTCCCGCCGGGACGCGATCGCCGCCCGGACCGCTGCTCGTGCATAGCCGGCGACGTCGGCGGGGAGCTGGCCGTCGAGCGTCACCCCGACCGCGTAGCCGCGCTCCGCCGTCGTCATCGGGGCGAGCTGGTGCTGCACGACCGTGGCTTCCTGCGTGGTCATCGTCGACCTCCTTCACCGTCGAGTCTCGGCGTCACCCGCCTGCCGACCCAGGGTCGAAGGTCCCGGATGGTCAATCGGCCGTCACCGACCGGCATCTTGCCTGTTCAACGACGCCGGCCGACGGACGCCGCGCCGAGCGAACCCGGACCCACGCGACAAAACTGTCAGCAGCGGGTGAAGCGGGTGATCAGGCGCTGGTTCTTCGTCGGGCCGGTGACGTCCCACAGCGTCCGGAGCCGGGTGCCGTCGCGGTCCACGACGACGAGCCCCGCGTAGGTGTCCGCGGCACAGGGGTGCACCACCGGCGAACCCGGACGCCACGGATGGAACGGCCGCCCGTCCTCGAAGTGCATCCACCACTCGCCGTCGCGTCGGCGCAGCCGCGAGACCCGGCTCACCGGATACCGGGCGCCCTGCCACGCCAGCACACCGCGCTCGGCGAGGCGCACCCCGTCGCCGTCCGGCGTCACCTGCAGCGTCCCGGCGACGGACCCGTAGGCGCCCGCCGTCCGGTCGACGAGCCGGCGCGCCAGCGTCCACTTCCCCACCAACCCGCGCGGATCCACCCGGCCACGGTACCCAGCCCGGGAGCGGGCGTGCGCCGCAGTTCGAGGCCGGGCCGCAGTGCCATATCCGTGCCGGGCCGCCACAACCGGGGCCGGTACTGTATTTCCTGCGGTCGATCCAGTGCCGGGCGGAACCGCGGTGGTGAGAGGGGTCCCGCGGCCCCCGGTTCGAGGGAGACTTGATGCGAGCAGTGGCGGCGATGGTCGCGCATTCAGCCCACGTGGAAGCCGGGCTGTTGTACGTGGAGGGCGCGGGGTGGGAGTGGGCCAAGCTGCCTTCACTGCCCGCGACCGCCAACGTCACGTTCGCCGCCGTCTTCGGAGTCGAGCCGGACGAGGTCGATCGGACGCCGCTGGTCCGGATCGAGATCGACGGGCCGACCAAGTCGCTCGGCCACGTGGATCACCCGTTCACCGCGAACACCATCCACCAGATCCCCGGGACGCCGATCCACGAGCCCCGGGTGATCGAGCTGACCGACATCACGTTCGTCGAGTGGGGACTGCACCGCCTGACCGTGCTGCGCCTCGAGGGCGACGAACGGCAGGAGCTGGCGGTCGTCGAGTTCTCGATCGTGCAGGCGTAGCGACTCACACCACCGCCACCGTCAGCAGGTGCGAGCTGATCCCGAAGAGCGACTCGTCCCGCTCGACCAGGCGCAGGGCGTCCAGGAGCAGCGCGGTCCGCTCCTCGTCGTCCAGCCAGCCTTCACTGGCGGCGAACAGCCAGGCGGCATTCTCCAGCGCGTACCGGTCCGCACCGGCCAGCCCGGCTTCGGCGAACTCCGCGAGGATCTCGTCGGAGTGGTGGAAGTAGGCGAGCGTGAACAACTCGCGGCCCTGCGGGTCGTACACGCCGGTCTCGACCTCCGCGTCGATGAAGCGGCGGATCTCCGGCTGCAGGTAGCGGCGCCGGCGCAGGGCGTCCCAGAGTCCGGCGTGCCGGCTGATCGTTGCGGCCGCCACGACCCCGCCGGGTGCGGTGACGCGGACGGCCTCGCGCAGCGCCGCCAGTCGCTCGGCGCGGTCGGTCAGGTGGTAGAGCGGGCCGAGCAGGAGGGTCGCCTGGTAGGCGTCGTCGGGCTCGTCCAGCCGCCGGGCGTCGCCGCGGACGGCGTCCACACCCGGAATCGTCGCGGCGTGTGCCACGTGCAGCGGGACCGGATCCACCAGGCGGACGTCGTAACCGGCCTCGGCGAGCCAGCGTGCATGCACGCCGGTCGCCCCACCGACGTCCAGCACGCGGCCCGGAGGCGCCGGGAGCACGCGTCGCAGCACGTCCTGCGTGCGCAGGAACTCGAGCCTGCCGTTCTCGACGTCGAGCCGGGTCAGCTCGCCGCCCTGCTCGTAGTACGCCTGGATCCGCGCGGACAGCTCCATGCGTCCATGCTCACCGCACCGACAACCCGATTTCGCGTGGCGCGCGGTCAGCGGTGGACGCGCTGCAACTCGCGGCCGAGTGCGCCCGCGGCGACCATGAGCACCGCGGCGAGCTGCCGCACCTGCGCGCTGGACGCGCTGACGTGCTCCGCTGCGGACGGCGGCGACTGCTCCGCCGCGGACGACGCCGGGCTGGGGGCTTCCGGACCGCGCGCGACCACGGCGAGCGACGCCAGCGTCGTCCGGACCGGCCCGGGGACGCCGACCGCGACCGACCAGGTGCCCGGCGTCGCCTCGCCCAAGCTGAACGCGTAGCCGCGCGCCCGCACCTCGGCCAGGTCGCGGCGGAGCGCCGCGGGGTCGGTGAGCGTCCGCGGTGTGACCTGCTCGGGCGCGCTGACGACGGCGTCCACCACCACCGCGGGCGCCGCCGCGAGCAGCGCCTTGCCTGCCGCGGTCGCGTGCAGCGGCAGCCGCCTGCCGACCTTGCTCTCCAGCGGCACCGAGGCGCTGCTCCAGATCCGCTCGATGTACAGCGAGTGCCGCCCGTCCCGGATCGCCAGGTGCACGTTCTCGCCGGTCGCGCGGTGGACGTCTTCCAGGAACGGCATCGCGATCTCGCGGAGCTCACCGTGGATCGGCGCGAGCAGCGCGAGCTGCCAGATCCGCCGCCCGACGACGTAGGCGCCGTCCGGCTCCCGGTCCACCGCGCCCCACTGCTCCAGCTCGGCCACGAGCCGGTGGGCGGTGCTGAGCGGTAACCCGCTCCGCCGGGCCAGCGCGGAGAGGCGCAGCCGCGGATGGTCGGTGTCGAACGCACCGAGCAGGCGCAGCGCACGGGTGGTCACGGCCCGGTCGGTCGCGCTCACCGCCGCGGGGACCTTCGGGGAACAACACCCATGAGCGCATCTTCCCAGGTCCGGTACCTGCCGGGGCAAACGGACAGCTCGCCGCGCGGTCCGGCCCGGAAATCGTTACAGTTCGCCGGTGCGAGACCTCTTCGATGCGGCAGGCACCCTGCGCGACGCCTACCGCCGCGTCGACTGGGCGGCGACCCCGCTGGGCCCGGTGGAGCACTGGAGCCCGACGCTGCGCAGCACGGTCGACCTGGCCCTGCACAGCCGGTTCGCGGTCACGCTGTTCTGGGGGCCGGAGTTCGTCCTGGTCTACAACGAGGCCTACGTCCGGATGATCGGCGACAAGCACCCCAGCGCGCTGGGGTCCCCCTGCGGGCAGGTGTTCGCTGAGATCTGGGACACGATCGGACCGGTGATCGACTCGGTCGCGGCCGGGTCGGGCACCGCGTGGGTCGAGAACCAGCGGCTGATGATGAACCGGCACGGCTTCGTCGAGGAGACCTACTTCACCTACTCGTACTCGGCCGTCTACGGGCCCGGCGGCGCGATCGAGGGCGTGATCGACATCGCGTCGGAGACGACCCCGGAGATCCTCGGGCGTCGTCGGCTGGAACTGCTCAGCCGGCTGACCGACCGGCTCGGCGACCTGGACCATCCGCACCAGCTCGACGAGGTGGCGCTGCCGGTGCTGCGTAGCGCTCCCGAGGATTTCCGCGACGTCGCGATCGAGCTGCCCGGCACGCTGCCGGCCGGTCGGGACTTCGCACTCGAGCAGTACCCGGACGGGCCGGTCGCGTCCCTCCGGTTGACCGCGGCCACCGATGCCCAGGTCGACGCCACGTTCGTCGCCCGGCTGAGCCCGCACCTGACGCTGGACGAGCGCTACCTCGGATTCGTCCGGCTGGTCGGCACCGCGCTGATCCAGGCGTTGAGCCGGGCCCGGCAGCGGGACGCCGAGCGCCGCGCCGCCCGGATGGAACGGGAGATGTCGGAGACCCTGCAACGCAGCCTGCTCACCCCGCCACCGAAACCCGACGGGCTCGACGTGGCGGTCCGGTACCGGGCAGCGGTCGAGCAGGCGCAGGTCGGCGGCGACTGGTACGACGCGTTCCTGCTGCCCGACGGCCGGCTGACCGTGGCGGTGGGCGACGTGACCGGCCACGACCGGGACGCTGCGGCCGCGATGGCGCAGCTGCGCAACCTCCTGCGCGGGATCTCCTACACGCTGCGGCACTTCCCGTCCCGGGTCCTCGTCGGCCTCGACGACACCCTGCACGGGCTGGGGGTGAGCGCGTTCGCCACCGTGGTCCTGGCACACGTCGATCGGGAGGGTCCGCAGGGACGCCGGGAGGTGCGCTGGTCGAACGCGGGTCACCCGCCACCGGTGCTGCTCGCGCCGGACGGCACGGCGCGGCTGCTCAGCACCCGGCCGGAGCTGCTGGTCGGCGTGCACACGACCGCACCGCGTACCGACCACACGATCGTCCTCGAGCCCGGCTCCAGCCTGGTCTTCTACACCGACGGGCTGGTGGAGCGACGCGGGCAGGCACTCGACGACGGCCTCACCCATCTGGTGGAGGCCCTGGTCGGCCGGCAGGACCTCTCCGCCGACCAGTTGTGCGAGCACCTGCTCGGCTCGTTCGGTGCGACTAGCGAGGACGACGTCGTCCTCGCCGTGGTTCGGGTGCATACTCTCGAACGGTGGACGAATTCGGGTCTCTGACCGAGGCCGCTGACGAGCTCGACATTCCGCGGGACCGCATCCCCCGGGTCACCAGGAGTGCGGTGGAGGTCTCGCCCAGTCGCGAGGTCAGCGTGCTGACCTGGGGCGAGAAGCCTCCCGAGCTGGTGTTCCTGCACGGCGGCGGCCAGAACGCACACACCTGGGACCTGGTCGCGCTGTGCCTGGACCGCCCGGCGATCGCGATCGACCTGCCCGGCCACGGGCACTCGTCCTGGTGGGACGACCACGACTACGGGCCGGTCCGGAACGCGCACGCCGTCGCGACGGTGGTCGAGCGGATGGCACCGGACGCCGCGGCGGTGGTCGGGATGTCGCTGGGCGGGCTGACCGCGGTCCGGCTCGCCGCGACCCGTCCGGATCTGGTGCGCCGCGTGGTGATCGTGGACGCGACCCCCGGCTCGCCCGAGGTGTACGCCCGAATGACCGATCAGGAACGCGGCGCGGTCGCGCTGACCCGCGGTCCACGGACGTTCGCCACGCTCGACGAGATCGTGGCGGCCANGCCCCCCGTGCCCCCCTCGCCCCGGCGGCCGGCCGCCGCCGTCCGGCGGGGCGTCGTCCACAACACCAAGCAGTTGCCGGACGGCCGGTGGGCCTGGCGGTACGACGTGCCCGACAGCCGGATCCTCGACGCGAGCCCGCTGCTCTGGGAGGACCTGGCGTCGCTGACGATGCCGACGCTGCTGGTCCGCGGCGCGGAGTCCGCGTTCGTTTCGGAGGCGGACGTCGCCGAGGCCCGGCGGCGGTTACCGGCGCTCCGCGTGGAGGTGGTCGCGGGTGCCGGCCACGCCGTCCAGAGCGACCGCCCCGTGGAGCTGGCCGCCCTGATCGACGGGTTCGTCCGGAGCTGACCGGCTACAGCTCCTGCAGGTAGCACAGCATCCGGTAGTCGGCGCCCGGCTCGATGTTCACGAAGCCGTGCCGTTCGTAGAAGCGACGGGTATCGGTGTCGACCTCGTCGACGTTGATGTGCATCTCGCCGCCCCCATGTTCCCTGACCACCTCGATCGCCGTCCGTAGCAGCACGGTGCCGATGCCCTGATCGCGCAGCTCCGGCCGGACGTAGAGCTCCTCCAGCTGGGCGAGCGGACCGTCGTAGTACGGCGTCGGCCGCAGAGTCAGGAACGCGAAGCCGACCGGTTCCTGGGCGTCTCCGGCGACGAGAACGACGACATCGTGGCGGTCGAGTAGCCGTCCGAACCGGACGCCGAACTCCGCCGCGCTCGGCCCCGGTGTGTCGAACTCGGTGTTGAAGTCGTACAGCAGCTGCCCGACCATCGCCGCGTGGTCGGGGCCGGCCCGGAAAACCTCAGGTGCACCCATCAGCACATCGTGCAGGAGCCGTTCCACAGAACACCATCTCACCGCGTGTAGAGAGGACGTGGACGAGAGGGGCCGGGGTGCCGAGCACGCCATTCGACGAGTACGTCGCCGCACGGGGCATGGGGTTACTACGCTTCGCCTACCTGCTGACCGGCGACCATCACCTCGCCGAGGACATCCTGCAGGAGGCGCTGGCGAAGCTGCACGGCCGCTGGTCGCGCCTGGCCGACACCGACCAGCTCACGGCGTACGTCCGAAAAGCGATCCTGCGGCAGTACCTGACCTGGCGGCGGCGCCGGTCCTCCGGTGAGACGCCGTCGGAGCTGAGCCTCGACTTCTCCGCCCCGGGCAGCGACCACGCCGAGGCGCTGGCCGAGCGCGACTCGCTCTGGCACGCGCTGGCCGGCTTGCCGCGCCAGCAGCGGGCCGCGGTGGTCCTGCGGTTCTACGAAGACCTGGACGACGACGAGATCGCCCGGCTCCTCAAGTGCTCGGTGCCCACCGTGCGCAGCCACATCAGCCGGGGCCTGGCCCGGCTCCGCGACTCCGTCCACACCGTGCGGGGGGAGGCCCGATGAACGACGTCGACACCGCGGTGCGCGCGATGCTCACCGATCGAGCCGGTGACGTTTCCGAGGTGCCTGGACTGCTGGACGGTGTGCACCGGCGGGTGCGGCGCAAGCGCAACCGGAAGCTCGCGGCGACCGGGGTGGCCGTGGTGCTGGCACTGGTGGTCACTGGAGTGGTGGGCTGGTCGGTCGAGCGGGACGACCGGCTGGTGCCCACCGAGCGGCCGACCGCGAGCCCCACCGCCGAGTCGAGTCCGTCGCCGCGCGGCGCATCGGCACCGGCCTCGCCGGTGAGCCTGGGCCGGCTGCCGGCCGGATTCACCCGGCCGCTGGCGAGTCTGGACTCGGTCCACAGCTGGACCCTGAGGACGACGCGGAACGCCCCACCCGCGACGGTAGAGGTGCAGATCAGCACCGTGCCGCTGACGACCAGGACCGGACCGGGAGCCCCGCAGGCGAAATTCGGAACCACTCGGCAGATCGGCCTCGGTGGCGGAACGGCCACGTACTACTCGGTCCCGCACCGGCCCGACTGGCAGGACGCGGACCACCAGGGCTACCTCGGGGCGTACTCGGAGCTGACGTTCGCCCGCCGACCGGGCCAGTGGATCCGGATCGAGGCGTACGGCGGCCCCGACGACAGCAGCTCCGATCCGCGCGTCACCGAGGCGGATCTCCTCACGATCGCGGACGGCCTGGTCGACCGGGCGATGCCGCTGCCCGATCGGCTCCGCTTCCCGCCGCTGCCCGCCGGGTTGACGTTCGGCAGCACGGACGACGGCGGGGACGGCCAGGGCCCCTCTGTGCAGCTCGTGGACCCGGCCGCACCGGCGGACTCCACCAACCGGCCGTACGGCGGCTCCCAGTGGGAACTGCGCCGCGCTCCGATCGTCGTGCTGGTCGTGCCGAAGACGTTCTCCCCGGCCGCCTTGCTCGCATCGGATGTCAGTCGACCCACGGTTCTGCGGGTCGACGGCCACGAGGTCGTCCGTTACCCGCCGGGCTATCCGGATCGTCGGGTTCTGACCACGTCGTTCGGGCCGGATCGGGTGATCGGGCTGACCGCGGCGGACTCGCTCGGGCTCTCCGACGAGCAGCTGGCGCGATTCCTGCTCGGCATCCGACCGGGAGCGGAGTTCCGCTGAGTGGGCGGCGCGCCGGGTGGTTGTCGGGCTTTCGGGGTGGCGCCCCGGGTGGTTGTCGCGCATTCCGGGCGGCGCCCCGGGTGGTTGTCGCGCATCCCGGGCGGGCGCCCCGGGTGGTTGTCGGGCATTCCGGGCCATGGCACGCGAGGCGTGACAACCATCTCGACGGGACCCGGAAACCGCGACAACCACCCGCCCCGAGTAGTCGTTTTATGAAACTGCATCCCCGAGGTGGCGGATCTACTGTGGTCAGGTGAGTCTCCGGCTCGGCGTCGACTTCGGCACCTCCACGACCGTCGCTGCGTTGAGCGCACCGGATGGCCGGGTCCGTCCGCTGCTCTTCGACGCGTCGCCGCTGCTCTCCTCGGCGGTGTTCGCCGGAACCGCACCGTCGACCGGCCCCGAACTGCTCACCGGCACGGACGCCGAGCGGGCGGGCATCGCGCGGCCGGCGGGCCTGGAGCCGAACCCGAAACGGCGGATCGACGACGGCTACGTCTGGCTGGGCGAGCGCGAGATCGCCGCCGTGGACCTGATCGCCACGGTGCTCGGGCGGGTCGCGCGGGAAGCGCGGCGGGTGGCCGGCGATCCGCCCGCCGAGGTGGTACTGACCCACCCGGCGGCCTGGCAGCGCACGCGGCTGGGCCTGCTGGCCGGCGCGGCGGGGCTCGTCGGGCTCGGCGACGTCCGGTTCGTCCCCGAACCGGTGGCGGCCGCCGCGTACTTCGCCCACGCGCTCGGCCGGCGGCTGCCGCCCGGCCGCTGCCTGGTGGTCTACGACCTCGGCGCCGGCACGTTCGACCTCAGCGTCGTCCGGCCGGAAGGCACGGGCTACGACGTGGTCGCCTCGGCCGGTCTTCCGGACTTCGGCGGCCTGGACCTGGACGCGCTGGTCGTCGCGCACGCCCGGGCCCTGACCGCCGACGCCACCGACGCGTGGGCCCGGCTGGAGGAGCCCCGGACGCTCGCCGACCAGCACGCGCGCATCCGGCTCTGGAGTGAGGCGCGGGCCGCGAAGGAGCAGTTGTCCCGGCACTCGACGGCCGAACTGCACGTCCCGCTGGCCGAGGTGACCCTGCACGTGACGCGGGGGGAGTTCGAGGAGGCCGCGCAGCCGGCCCTGGCTCGGACGACGTCCCTGGCGCTGGAGATGCTGCGGACCGCCGGGCTGACGAAAGAGTCGATCGGCGCCGTGTTCCTGGTCGGCGGGTCGTCGCGGATCCCGCTCGCGAGCACGCTGCTGCACCGGGCGTTGCAGGTGGCGCCGACCGCACTCGACCAGCCGGAGCTCGTCGTCGCCGAGGGCAGCCTGTACGCGGATGCCGCCGACGCTCCCGCCCCGCGGCGGGCCGCGGCGGTCCCCGCCCTCGCAGCGCCCGCCGCGGACGAGGCCGCACCGTCACCTCGGACAGTCCCCGCCCTCCCCGCGGACGAGGCCGCACCGCGGAGCGGCGTCGTGGCGGCGGTGCTCCGCCCGGTGGAGCCGCCCTCCGCCGACGTCCTGGACCTGGGTGTGCCCGAGGCACCGCCACCGCGCCGGACCTCGCGGCCGCTCTGGCTCGCCGCGATCGCCGTCGTCCTCGTCGTCGGATTCGTGGCCGCGCTGATGGCGAACCAGCCGAACGACTACGACCCTCGCTCCGGCGCGAGGCTCCTCACGAAGCTCACCGGCGGAGCCCTCCCCGGCAACGACGCGGTACGGAGCGTCGCGTTCAGCCCGGACAGCACCATGCTCGTCACCGGTGGCGACACCCGGTTCCCCCAGCTCTGGGACCTCGAGAGGCGCGCGGTTCTGCAGACCTTCGCGACGAACTACCAGGTGGCCGTCAGCGCGGTCGCGTTCAGCCCGGACGGCAACACGATCGCCACCGTCGGCGGCCCCCTGCACTTCTACGACGTCGCGCGGCTGGAGCGACGCGGTGGCGACGCCACCCAGCGGCAGGTCGTCGGCGTCACCGCCGTGGCGTTCAGTCCGGAGGACTTCCTGGCCGCGACCAGCGACACCCGTGGACTCGTCTACTTCTGGGACACCGTGCAGTCCACGCAGGTCGGCGAGACGGTAGCCGCGGCGCCGGGCGGCGACGTCATGGACGTGGTGTTCAGCCCGGACGGGAAGCTCCTCGCCACCGCCGACGGGAACGGCGTCATCCGCTTCTGGGAAGTCCGGACGCGGACGTGGATCGGCACCGTCCTGACCGGGCACACCGGCGCGGTACTGGGCCTGGCCTTCGATCCCGACGGCGAGACGCTGGCCAGCGCGGGCGAGGACGGCACGGTCCGGCTGTGGGACGTGGCCGGCCGCACCCTGATCGGCGACCCGCTGACCGGCCACGAAGGCACGGTCTACGAGGTCGCGTTCAGTGCGGACGGGCGCACGGTGGCGAGCGCCGGGCAGGACGACACCGCGCGGCTGTGGGACGTCGCTGACCACGAGCAGATCGGGGAGCCGCTGATCGAGCACGGCGCGGACGTGTACGACGTCGCGTTCAGCCCGGACGGGAAGTACCTCGCGACCGGCAGCGCGGACCGCACCGCCGGCCTCTGGGAACTACAGCTCTGATCTCGGGCGCGCGTCGCTCCCGCCCGGCGGCGCCTCTCCTGCCTCGCTCCGGAGGTAGGTCAGTACGGCCAGCACGCGACGATTCGAGTCGGCGGCCGGCGGCAGGTCGAGCTTCGCGAGCACGTTCCCGACGTGCTTGCCGACCGCGGCCTCGGACAGGAACAACCGCCGGGCGATCGCGGAGTTGGAGTGGCCCTCGGCGATCAGACCGAGCACGTCCCGCTCCCGCGTGGAGAGTCGCGCCACCGGATCGCGGCGCCGCCGCAGCAGCCGCCGGACGACCTCCGGATCGACGACCGTGGCTCCGTCGACGATGCGGCGGAGCGTGCCGACGAACTCGGCGACGTCGACCACGCGGTCCTTGAGCAGGTAACCGACGCCCCGCCCGCCTCCCGAGCCGATCAGGTCGGCGGCGTACGCGTGCTGCACGAACTGGCTGAGCGCCACGACCGCGAGATCCGGATGGTCCCGGCGCAGCGCGACGGCGGCACGCAGCCCCTCGTCGGTGAAGGTCGGGGGCATCCGGATATCGGTCACGACGAGGTCCGGCGCGTGCTGCTCGACGGCTCCGACCAGCGCGTCCGCGTCACCGACCGCGGCGACCACCGCGAAGCCGAACCGCTCCAGCATGCCGGCCAGTCCTTCCCGTAACAGGACGCCGTCCTCGGCCAGCACGGTCCGCACGGCGCTCATTCGCCGCTCCACGGCAGCTCGACGCGTAGCCGGGTGGGCCCGCCATCCGGGCTGGACAGCAGGATCCGGCCGCCGACCACCGCGACCCGGTCGGCGAGTCCGGTGAGGCCGGTGCCCTGCCCCGGGTCCGCGCCGCCGTGTCCGTCGTCGCGGACCTCCAGGACCAGCGTGTCGGCGCGCCGCTCGGCGATCACCGTCGCGGTGGTGGCTCCGCTGTGTTTCGCGACGTTCGTCAGCGCCTCCGCCGCGACGAAGTACGCGGTCGACTCGACGGGGGGTGCCGGGCGGACGGTCAGCGGCGCCCGCACGGTGACCGGGATCGGCGCGCGGTCGGCCAGCTCGCGCAACGCGTCCGGCAGACCGAGTTCGGTGAGCAGCTGCGGATGGATGCCGTGGACGAGCTCCCGCAGCTCGGCCATGAGCCGCTTGGCCTGCTCGTGCGCGTCGGCCACCGCGACACCGGCCTCGGCGTCGTCGGCCAGGTGCACGCGGGCCATCCCCAGCTGCAGGGTCAGGCTGACGAGCCGCTGCTGGGCGCCGTCGTGCAGGTCACGCTCGATGCGGCGGCGCTCGGCCTCGAACGCGTCGACCAACCGGGCACGCGACCGGGCCACCTCCACGAGCTCGGCGCGCAGCTCCGCGTCGTCCGGGGCACGGAGCAGCGCCCGGGCGACCGCCGCGTGCAGCCCTGCGACGAGCCCCGCCAGGTACGGAAGGCCCGGCAACAGCGCCAGGCCCGCGAGGGCGTACGGCACCGCCTCCCGCCGCGTGGACACGGTGCCGAGGCCGAGCGTCACCGGTCCGTCGTGGACGACCGCCGGTGCGCTCAGCCACGCCACGTCGAGCACGACGACGAGCAGCAACGCCCCGTACACCAGTGGAGCGACCGCGAGGAGCAGCAGCGCATACGCCAGCGCGCGCCACGTCGCCGCCTCGGTGTACCGGGTCCGCAACCAGGACCACATCCCGTCGGTGGGCGGCGTCCGGTGCCCGGACCGCGCCGGACGGGTGTCCGCGAGCCGCAACCGCGCCCGCTCGACGTCGGCGAGAGGCACGGCGACCAGCGGGCCGAGCGTCCCGAGCAGGAGCACCCCGATCGGCACCAGCAGCAGGTCCGACCACGTCCGCCACTCTCCGTGCACGGCACGATCGAACAGCACCAGCCACGGCAGTCCGAGCACGGCGAACGGCAGGCTGGCAGCGACCCCCACCGGCACTGTGGAGGCGAGGTAGGCGATGGCCCGCCAGGGCCACGCGCCGATCAGGAAACGACGACGCCCGAGGGCGTGCAGGACGGTCGGTGGTGCTGGCACGCCGGGGACGCTATCCGCTCGGGCGCCGGCTCCCCCAGCCGTCTGGACTTACCGCCGGGGTAGGGCCAGCTCTACCCCGAGTCGATGCCTACGCTCCGTGTCCGCCGGGCCCCGCCGGTGATGTGCTCTGCCGGTCACTCCGCAACGGACCGACAGGAGCCTCCCCGTGCCCCCACCTGCCCGACTGACGACCACGCTGTTGCTCGCCGCGCTGCTGGGCACCACGGCCTGTACCGACCTCCGGGCGATCAACGAGACCAGCCAGTCGAAGCGCACGTTCCGGCTGTCCGGCGACGCGCTCACGGTGGACAGCGCCGGCGCCGACCTGCGGCTGGTCACCGGCGAACCGGGCACCGTGACCGTCGACCGCACGCTGACCGGGAAAGCGACCGCGGACGGCAACGCGACCTGGTCGATGGACGGCGACCGGCTGCGGCTGCGCGTCGTCTGCAGCGGGTTCGTTCCCGACTGCACCGGTCGGCACGTCGTCTCCGTGCCCGCTGGAACCGCACTGACCGTGACCAACGACGCGCCCACCCGGGCGGTCGAACCGGACGGCGCGCTCACCGCCACCGTGGACGGCAGCTGGCTGACCGTCGAGCGGCCGACCGGCCGCCTGCGGCTCCGCGCCGAGCTGGCCGTGAACGTCACCGGTGCCACGTCCCCCGACGTCTTCGCGTCCTCCGACACCCGCGCGGTCAACCTCGGCTTCCGGCGTGCACCGCAGCAGGTGGACGCGCGGGCCGCCGCCGGTGCGGTCACGGTCACGCTGCCGACCGGCCCGGAGACCTACCGGGTCACGTGCACGCCGGGCCGCTCCACTGTGCCCAGTGACGCGGCCAGCAAGCGAGTGGTCAACGCGGTCGCCGGGACGACTGCTCAGGTGCGGAAGGCGGCGTGATGCTGGAACTCGTCGAAGTGAGCAAGGTCTACCGGGGCGGCCGGCGCGCGGTGGACGGGCTGACGCTCAGCCTCGGCACCGGCGTGCTCGGCCTGCTCGGCCCGAACGGCGCCGGCAAGTCGTCGCTGATGCGGGTCGCGGCCACCGTGACCCGACCGACCAGCGGCCGGGTGCTCTTCGACGGCGTCGACGTGGTCGCCCGCCCGGACGCGCTGCGGCGGACGCTCGGCTACTTACCCCAGGACTTCGGCGTCCACCCCCACCTGACCGCCCGGGAGTTCCTCGCCTACCTGGCCGCGGTCAAGGGACTGTCCGCGCGGTCGGCGCGCACCCGCATCCCGGAGCTGCTGGAGCTGGTCAACCTCACCGGCGCCGCGAAACGTCCGCTGGGCGGATACTCCGGCGGCATGCTGCGGCGGATCGGGATCGCGCAGGCACTGCTCGCCGATCCCCGCGTGATCATCGTCGACGAGCCCACCGCCGGGCTCGACCCGCAGGAGCGGATCCGGTTCCGCACGCTGCTCAGCGACCTCGCCGTCGACCGGGCCGTGCTGGTCTCCACCCACATCGTGTCCGATCTGGAGACCATCACCGACGACGTCGCGGTGCTCGCCGGCGGACGGCTCCTCCACCGCGGCAGCCTCGATCGGCTGCTCGACACGGTGGCCGGGCAGGTCTGGGAGCTGACCGTCGATCCCGCCGAGGTGCCCCGTCTCCAGGCCGGCTACCGGATGACCCGGCTGGTCCGCACGGCGTCCGGGGTCCGGGTCCGGGTACTGGCTCCCGGGCCACCGGATCATCGCGCCCAGGCGGTGCCGCCGGACCTGGAGGACGCCTACCTGAGCATGGTGGCCGCCTCGCCGTCGCCGGAGCCGGTGCGATGAGCGCCCGGGCGATCCTCGCGGTCGCGCTGGCGGGCTTCCGGGAGCGGCGACGGCGCCCCGCTTACGCGGTCGTGCTGCTCGCCGCGGTCGGGCTGGGATACCTGGCGCTCCCGGCGGCGGGCTCGCACTGGACGATCGTGAGCCTCGGCGGCTACCGCGGCGTCTACAACAGCGCCTACACCGGGGCGGTCGCCGCGCTGGCCGGCTCGCTCTGGCTCACCGTCGGCGGCTTCTACGTCGTGCGGACGGCGCTGGCCCAGGACCGGATGAGCGGCGTGCGGGAGTTGCTCGCCGTCACCCGGCTACGGAGCGCCGGGTACCTGCTCGGCACGTTCCTCGGCAACCTGCTGGTACTGGGCTCGATGGCCGGGGTGCTCGCGGTGACCGCGCTCGTCCTCCAGCTGGCGCGTGGCGAGTCGTCGGCCGTCGATCCGAGCGCGCTGCTGCTCCCGTTCGTCCTGTTCACGCTGCCGGTTCTCGCGGTCACCGCAGCGCTCGCCGTGTTCTGGGAGACCGTGCCGCTGCTGCGCGGCGGCTTCGGGAACGTCGTCTGGTTCGCGCTCGCCGTCGTCGGGATGATCGCTGCTCAGTCGCCGACCGCGCCGCTGGGCGGCCTCGGCACCCCGGCGCTCGCGGCCTCGCTGCGCGAGGTCATGGCCGCGCAGGGCCTGCCCGTCACCGAGGCTGCAATCGGACTCATGTACCTCGACGACCCGCCGGTCACGTTCGTCTGGGGCGGGTTCCCGGTCACCGCCGGGATGGTCGGCGAGCGGGCGCTGCTGGTGGCGTGCGCCGTGGTGATCGCGCTGGTGCCCGCGCTCTGGTTCGGCCGGTCGAACGCGGTGCGCTCGACCGGCGACTTCCGGCGGCCGGCGTCGGCGGCGGACGAGATCACGGACGCGCAGCCGGTCGCCTACCCCCGGGGCGGCGTGCGCGCCGGGGTGCGGTTTCCCCGGCTGGTCGGTGGCTCGCTCCGCGTCTTGCTGGCGGGGGTGTCCCGGTGGTGGTGGGCGGTGGCGGCGGTGCTGTTCGTCGCCGCGCTGGTGCTGCCGGTCGGTGCGGCGTTGCTGCTCGCCGCGTGGGGCTGGCCGGTGCTGGTCTGGTCGCGGCTGGGGATGGAGGGCCGGGACCACGGTGTCGACGCGCTGCTGAGCGCCTGCCCGGCCCCGGTGACCCGGGTGCTGGCGGAGTGGGTGGCCGGAGTGGTGTTCACGGCGATCGTCGGCGCCGGGCCGCTGCTGCGGATGGTGGCCGGCGCCGACCTCGCCGGAGTCGCCGCGTGGCTGGCCGGCGCGGTGTTCATCCCGGCTCTCGCGCTCGCACTCGGGCTGGTGAGCGGGGCTCCGCGGCTCTTCCAGGCGGTGTATCTCGCGCTCTGGTGGTGCGTGGTCAACGGTCTGGCCGGGCTGGACTACCTGGGGGCGCTGGCCGGCGGCCCCTCGCCGCTCGTCGTCAGCACCGGGGCCGGGCTGTTGCTGGCCGCCGTGTTCACGACCGCCGCGGCCCGCCGGATGCTCCGGTGATCGCCGAGCGGTGTGCGTTCCGGCGACCTATGGCTCGCCGGAAC